>JACDGR010000324.1 GCA_013821525.1 Actinomycetota bacterium | reverse complement strand
CCCTGCCACACTGGCTCAACCACTACAACCGGACACGGCCACACAGCTCACTCGGAGGACAACCCCCGATCAGCCGCGTTCACAACGTACGTGGGCAGGACATCTAGGCAGCCGCAACGAGAGACTCGAGCTGCGAGCGCAGCCACGGCAGCTCGCTCCGTTCCGCCTCGAGCACCTTGCCCTCGAACTGGATCAACACGCCGCCGTCGGCCGACAGGTGGTCGCCCGCACCGGCAATTAGACGCCGATAGTGGTCGAGACCGTCGCCGGTCGAGAAGACAGCAGCAGCCGGCTCGTGCTCGTACCCTTGCGCATCCGCCGAGAGGTACGGCAGGTTGGCAACGATCAGGTCGAGGTCGCGCGGCAGGCCGTCGAGCAGATCTCCCTTGACGAGGTGCACGCGTGCCCCGAGCCGTTCGGCGTTGCCCTTCGCGAGCTCGAGCGCACGGGCGCACGTGTCGCTCGCCCACAGCTCGACGAGCGGAGCGCGGAGCGCGAGCGTGATCGCGATCGCGCCCGAGCCGGTTCCGATGTCGGCGATGCGGGCCGGCCCGTCACCGATCCGCTCGAGGGCCGCGTCGACGAGCTGCTCTGTCGCGGCGCGCGGCGCGAAGACCCTGCCGGGGTCAGATGTGAACGTGTATCCGTGGAAGCGCGTCTCCATTGGCTCTTGTACAACGTAGCCCGATGGATTGGATTCCCCTCGCGGCAGAAAAACAGGCCCGCTACGAGGCTCACTACGGCGACGCGGACGAGCGGGCGATCGTTCGCCGGGGCAATGCCGCATACGCCGCGGGCCTGGCACTCCTGATGGCAGGCGACCCGGCCGCGGGAGGGTGGCTTCGCCGCGCCGCGGCCCGTTGGCGCGAGAGCTGGGACGCAGGCGACGGGCGCGAGGCCTGGGGCAGGCCGATCGGGGCGCTCAAGGCATCGCTCCTCGCGCGCGACGAGGCTGCGGTCACGGAGCTCGCCCGCTGGGCGCTCGAGCTCGACAGCGCGACCGCCGAATCACCGATCGGCCGCTATGCAGGGACGCTCGCGCTCCTCTCACTGAACCGGTGGCACGAGGCGCGCCACGTCGCCGTCTCGCTCTCCGAGCGCGATGACTTCCCGCACGACGTTGCAGCCGCCCTCGCGGCGATTGCCGCCCACGACGTGGTCGCCTACGGGGATGCGGTCGAGTCCGTCGCCGCGTCGTTCGTAACGCGCACCGACTTCCTCGAAGACGTAGCGGTTGCCGACACCGCACTCGTGCTGAACGAGCTCGCCCGCCGACGCGAGATCGAGCACGACCTTTCGGTGTCTGCGGTGCTGCCCCCGCGGTAGAGGCTAATCCTCGGTGTCACCCTGCTCGACGGCAGGGTGGAAGGCGAGCGTGATCGTCTGCAGCGGGTTGTCGTCGGTCTCGTGCTCCGAGAGCTTCTCGATCAGCTCGTTCAGGAGCTGACGCAGCATGTCGACGTCGACCTTCGCATGCACCTGCGCGCTGCGGAACTGGCCAACGGCGGCGTGCAGGTCGTACCCGCGCTGCAGCTCGCGCAGCTGCGCCGCCTGCAGCTCGCTCGCGAGCCCGGCGGCGCGGACCTCCGGCCCGACCTTCAGGTGCTTGGCGACGGCGCGGTAGGGCTTCTCGCGGCCGGTCGTCTCGGCCAGCTCGATCAGTCCGGCGCGATTCAGCATCCGCACGTGGAAGTGCAGGTGGCCGGGGTCGACCGACAGCCGTTGGGCAAGCTCACGGTTCGTCAGCGGCTCGGCAGTCTCCCCGAGCACCTGGAGCACCTTCAAGCGGAGCGGGTGGCCGAGAGCCTTCAGCTGTTCGGGGCGGTCGACGGTCAGGACGTCGAGCGGCTCGTGTCTGCCGGTCTCGGGCCTCGTGGTTTCGGGTGTGCTCACTGTGTCAGTTTCGCTGCTGCGGCTCGATCGAGGAAGATCTGGACCGTCACCGGTGCGAGCCGGGTCAGGCTGGCGGGCGTCTCCGCAGTGATATCACCCTCGAAGGCTCGGAACACTGCGTCCGCCTTGTCCTCGCCCGCGACGAGGAAGACGATCCGCCGGGCGGCCTGGATCGTCGGCAACGTCATCGTCACGCGGTCGACCCACGGCTCGAGCCCGGCCGGGCCGCTCACCGCACGGCGATCCTCGACGAGGAGTTGCGGTGAGCCGGGGAAGAGGGAGGCCATGTGCCCGTCAGGCCCCAGGCCGAGCAGCATCAGGTCGAACGTCACGCCTGCCAGCTCCTCGTCGAGCTCGCGCGCGGCCTCGAGCGGGGGCAGTTCGCCACGGATCCGGTGCACCGTGCGCGGCGGGTCCTCCAGATGGTCGAGCAGCGTCTCCCGTGCTAGGCGGTAGTTCGAGCGCTCGTCCTCGGGCGGCACGCAGCGGTCGTCGCCCCACCACAGGTCGACGCGACCCCAGTCGGGCTGGAGGTCAGCGGCCCGCTCGTAGGCAACGCCCGGCGTCGAGCCGCCCGTCAGCACGATCGACCCGCCGCGCGCGGCCTGGTCGGCGAGCAGCCGACCGACGTCCGCGGCGGGGTCGTCGACGACGTGGAGCTCAGGCGGCGAGGCGGGCACGGGCCTCCCTGCGTGCTGGGAGTGGAATGAGACCCCGGCCGTAGCCGGCGAGCAGGTAGACGCTTGCGAGCCCGGCCCACTCGCCGTAGGGCTCGAGCAGCACGTCGGTTTCCTCTGCCTCGACGTAGCGCCCCCACAGGGCGGAGGCGAGCTTGACGAGCCCGAGGTCGCGCGCGAGGCCGCGCTCGTAGCGGCCCAGGCCTTCGAGGCAGATCACGCCGGCCGACCACGGGCCGAGGCCACGTTCGCGCTCGAGTTGCTGCGCGACGACCGCCGTCGGATGGTTCTTCAGCGTCTCGAGCTCACGCGAGCGGCAGAGCCGGACGAGCGCCGCGGCGCGACGGGCGCCGAGCCCGTGCCGGGCGAGCTGTGCGGGCGAGAACGCGCCCAGCTCCGTGCAGGTGGGAGCGGCGTGCAACTCGCCGAGACGTGGCGTGCACGCCCGGATGATACTGCGCTCGATCTGCCGCGCACGGCTCGCAAGAATCAGCTGGCCGGCGACGGCGCGCAGCAGCGCCTGGGCGACTGTGCCCGTGCGCAGGGGGCGCAGGCCGCGGACCTGCTTCAGCGTCTCGCTGAGCAGCGGGTCGTCCGCAAAGGTCTCGAGAAACTCCGAGTGGTCGTCGTCCAGGCCAAGCACGAAGCGCACGTGTTCGACACCCGCTTCGCTCTCGGCGACGACGACGATCGTGCCGTCGGGGCGCTGCGCGGCCTGCACGGCCTCGAGCTTGCCGTCGATCCGGACGGCAGAGCGAAAGGTTCCCTCGGCGACGACGCGGCACGCGTCGCTCGCCATCCGACCGGAGAGGCGGAGCGAGTACGGGCCGACCGCGCGAAGCTCTGCTTGGACCACAGACCGAGTCTAGGGATAGTCTCAGCCGATGCTCGGCCGGGTCGCCTCGCGGGTCTCGCTACGGAGCCGCGAGCGGAAGCTCGAGCTCTTCCTCTCGGAGCTCCGGCCCGGGCCGGAGACCTCTGTCGTCGACGTGGGCGTTACCGACGCTTCGTTCGGCAGCGGCTCGACCGACAACTTCTTCGAGGCGCTCTATCCATGGCCTGCGCAGGTGACCGCAGTCGGCCACACGGAGCTCGACCATTTCGCAGCCGCGTTCCCCGCGGTCACTGCCGTGCAGGCCGACGGCCGCAACCTCCCGTTTGCGGACGAGCAGTTCGACGTGGGCTTTTCGAACGCCGTGGTCGAGCATGTCGCGGGCGGCCGGGAGGGTCAGGGGCAGTTCGTGCACGAGCTGTGCCGCGTCGCGAAGCGCGTGTTCGTGACGACTCCAAACCGCTTCTTCCCGCTCGAGGTGCACACGCTGGTGCCGTTCGCGCACTGGTTGCCGCCGTCGCCGCGCGCGCGCGTGTTGCGTGGGCGGGGGTTCGACGATGTGCTCGATCCGCTCGGGCCGAGAGAGCTCGCAGCGCTCTTTCCTTACAGCGTCCGTGTAATCAACAGGGGCATGACGCTGATCGCCGTCGGTCCACGATGAAGAACATCCGTCGGCCGGTCTGGGCGCTGCACGTCCTGATCGTCGGCCTTGCGCTCCACAACC
>JACDGR010000323.1 GCA_013821525.1 Actinomycetota bacterium | reverse complement strand
GCTCGGATACCGGCGGGTCGATCAAACAACCTTCCGCCCTGTGCGGGAACGTCGGTCTGCGCCCGACCTACGGCACGGTCTCGCGCTACGGCGTCGTCGCATTCGCCTCCTCGCTCGACCAGGTCGGGCCGGTCGCGAAGAACGTGCGTGATTGCGCGTACCTCTACTCGGTGATCTCCGGCAAGGACCCGAACGACTCGACGACCGTCGACGTTCCTGCGACAGTCATTCCGCCGGTCGATGCGCGCGACCTCAAGGGCGTTCGCGTCGGTGTTCCGAAAGAGCTGAACGACGCCGAGGGCATCGAGCCCGGCGTGCGCGACGCCGTGCGCAAGGCGATCGAGCTCGCCCAGTCGCTCGGCGCGGAGGTGGGGGAGTGCTCGCTGCCACGCTCGGTCGAGTACGGCCTCGCTTGCTACTACCTGATCGCGCCCGCGGAGGCCTCGTCGAATCTTGCGCGCTACGACGGCGTGCGCTACGGGTTGCGCGACCAGGGCGCTGACTTTCGCGAGATGGTCATGCGCACGCGCGATGCCGGCTTCGGTGACGAGCCGAAGCGGCGCATCATGCTCGGCACCTACGCGCTCTCGTCCGGCTACTACGATGCTTACTACGGGAAGGCGCAGCGGGTGCGCACGCTGATCAAGCGCGAGCACGAAGCAGCGTTCGAGAGGTTCGACGTGCTCGTCTCTCCGACGAGCCCGACGGTCGCGTTCGAGCTCGGCGCGAAGACGAGCGATCCGCTCGCGATGTACCTCAACGACCTCCTCACGATTCCGTCGTGCATGGCGGGGCTGCCGGGCATGAGCATTCCCTGCGGCCTCTCCGAGGGTCTCCCGGTCGGGCTGCAGCTGATCGGTCCGCAGTTCGCGGAGAACACGCTGTTCAAGGTCGGCCACGCACTCGAGGGCGCGATCGGCTTCGACTTCGTGCCGGAGCGGCTGCGATGAGCGAGGCTGCCACCTGGGAACCCGTGATCGGCCTGGAGATCCACGTCCAGCTGAAGACGGAGACGAAGATGTTCTGCCGCTGCAGGAACGCCTACGGCGACGAGCCGAACGCGAACGTGTGCCCCGTGTGTCTCGCGTTTCCGGGTGCGCTGCCGATTGCGAACAAGCGCGCGATCGAGGAGTGCATCAAGCTCGGTGTCGCGCTCGAGTGCGCGATCGCAGAGCGTGCCGTGTTCCACCGCAAGAACTACTTCTACCCCGACCTGCCGAAGGCGTACCAGATCAGCCAGTACGACGAGCCGCTCTGCGCCGGCGGCAAGCTCGCTGTTCCAACCGCCGACGGTGACATCGAGATCGGGATTACGCGCGCGCATCTCGAGGAGGATGCAGCGAAGAACATCCACGTCGCGGAATCCGGCCGCCTGGATGGTGCGACGGCGACGCTCGTCGACTTCAACCGCGGCGGCACGCCGCTCGTCGAGATCGTCACGGAGCCGGATATCCACGACGCCGAGACTGCGAAACGGTTCCTGCAGCTGCTACGCCAGACGGTGGTCGAGCTGGGGTTCTCTGATGCGGAGCTCGATAAGGGCTCGATGCGGTTCGACATCAACGTGTCGGTGCGTCCGGCGGGGTCGGACGAGCTGCGCACGCGCACCGAGTTGAAGAATATGAACTCGTTCAACTTCGCGGCCAAGGGAATCGAGCGCGAGGTGGCGCGGCAGATCCGGATCTACGAAGACGGCGGAACGGTCGACCAGGAGACGCTGCACTTCGATCCAGGCAACGAGGAGTCGGCTCCGAGCCGTTCGAAGGAGGAGGCGCAGGACTACCGCTACTTCCCCGAGCCGGACCTCGTGCCGGTACATCCGCCGGCAGAGCTCGTGTCCCGGTTTCGCGAGGAGATCGGTGAGCTTCCTGGGGCGCGGATCAGGCGCATCGCCGACACGCTGTCCTTTTACGACGCCGACGTGCTCGTCACAGGCGGCCTCGATCGCCTCTGGGTCGCACTCGTCGACGGCGGCGCGGACCCCAAGGAGGCAGCGAACGTGCTCGCGAACCAGTTCGTCGCAACCGGGATCTCGCCCGAGTCGGTCGACGCCGGCGAGCTTGCGAAGCTCGTCGCGGCGCGCTCGGCGATCCCGCGCGCAGCCTTCGACGAAGCGCTCGGCAAGGTGGGGGAGAAGGGCTTCAGCGCTGACCCGTACCTCGCCCAGAAGGCCGTGTCAGACGTCTCCGAGCTCGATCCGGTGATCGGCCGGGTGATCGCCGCGAACGCCGCCCAGGCGGAGCAGTACCGCAGCGGCAAGACGGGCCTGCTCGGCTTCTTCGTCGGGCAGGTGATGAAGGAGACGGGCGGCAAGGCCGACCCGCGCGTCGTCAACGAGCGCGTACGCGAGAAGCTCGGCTAACGCGGAGCCCGCGAACCTGGTTCCTACCAGGTCGCGGGGCGGAACCCACGAACCTGGTTCGGACCTGGTCGCGGGGCGGAACCCATGAACCAGGTTCCTACCAGGTCGCGGGGTGACGCAAGCGGCTCGGATCAAACGCGCGAGCGTGGATCAGCCGGTTGCAACGCTGAGCATCGCGAGGCACATCTCGTCCGTCGTCCCTTCGCCCCAGAGGACGTAGCGGGGGGCGAGTCGCTTCGCGCCGACGACGGGTTGATCCGCGGCCGAGTTGTCGAACGTGCACCGGACGCGCACAGTGTCGGTCGCTCCGACCTTGATCGGCGTCTGCAGGTAGTAGACGTCCTGCCAGTGGAAGTCCCAGGCGGGGATGTGCAGGAGCGTCTGCTCCTTCGCCGTTCCCGGATCGAGCGTGACTGTGATCTCCTGCCCGCGCAGGTGCATGTGACCTGCGACCCCATAGATCGTCTGGCCCGCGCCGAGCGGCCGGTCGCACGAGGTAGTGATCTTCTTACCGTCACCGACGTCCTGCGGGTAGTCGGCGAGAGTCTTGCCACAAAGACGCAGCAGCGCCGTCGGGATGAACGCGTTCGTCGCGCCGTACTTCGTCACCTCGTCCTGGAACGCCTGAGTGCGGTCGCACTTCGGGCCGGTCGTTCCGGCGGGGCACGGCAGCTCGACGGGTGCCGCGATCAGGTGCGTCTCGAGCGCGGTCAGATGCGTCGTCGCCGGACGCAACCGCAGCTGGGCCTGCGAGCGGTCGGGGCCCGAAGTCTCGATCAGGTTGTAGTGCACCTGCATCACGACCTTTGCGCCTGCGTGCAGGAGCACGCCCGTCCCGGCCGGCAGCGCGTTCGTCGTATGCCCGGGCACCCATGCGGCGATCCAGGGCGGCTGACCGAGCCGATCGATGGCGCCGGGGCCCGCAAGGTTGACGGGCAGGTCGGGGCCGCCGAAACACGACCAGCCCTTGCCGCCGTGCGCTGCGTTCATCTGCGTCGCTGCTGTTGCCTGCGCGCCGGCCGCCTCGTAGAGGATCACGTGATGCACCATCCCGGTGCGCTGCGGGCGGATCAGCGCGCCTGTCACGTATGCGTCGTGGGTCAGCTTTGGGTCGAGCACGAAGCAGTGGTAGTCGTCGATCCCGCCGCCCTCTGCGTGCGGGACGTACGCCTTCGCGGGCGCCAGCGTCACGGTCTTACCCGGCCCCGACAGCGCGACTGCCTGGACGGGCGTGCTGCGACGGTCGGCCTGATTGCCGGCCGGTGAGCCGGCTGCCGTCCATTGCGCCAGGGTGGAGAGCTCGGAGGGAGTGAGGCGGCGAACGTCGCGCCCGATCAGCGCGGCCGAGTCGTTGCCCGGCATCCAGGGCGGCATCAGGCCCGCCTTCGTCATCCGCACGATCCCGGCGGCGTGCACCTTGGCGTCACCGGCAGTCGTCAGCGAGAAGGGCGCGATGCCACCCAGGCGATGACACGATGCACACTTGGCATCAAGGATCGGGGCGACGTCTCGGTAGTAGGTCGGCCCGGAGGACGCTCCGCCGGCGTGGGCGACGAGGACTGTGGCGAAAACGGCGCCGAGAGCGGCCAGGAGCAGGATCTTCCGCATCCGCGCACCTTAGAGCCTATTCCGATAGGGGCTCCCAGTTGGCCGCGCGCCAGCTGATCAGTCCGCAGGCGAGGTGGAGCATCGCGAGGTAAGTGTCGGCGCGTTTCTCCCAGCGGGTGAGGATGCGGCGGAAGCGATTCAGCCAGGAATGGGTGCGCTCGACGACCCAACGGCGGGCGCGGAAGCCAGCTTCGTGTTTGATCG
>JACDGR010000322.1 GCA_013821525.1 Actinomycetota bacterium | reverse complement strand
CACCGCGAGCGCGCCGCCGCCCTGCCACACTGGCTCAACCACTACAACCGGACACGGCCACACAGCTCACTCGGAGGACAACCCCCGATCAGCCGCGTTCACAACGTACGTGGGCAGGACATCTAGCTCATACGACCCTGTGCCACGGCGACACACGCCTGGCACACGGGGAACCCCTGGTTCCAGGGCACGCCCGTCTGGTCGATGCCGCAGAGCGCGGTATCTGCGTCGTCGTCCTTGACGATGTGCTCGGACTCCTCGAACGAGTAGCCGTCATTCCCGAAGAACGGGTCGGCCCTGGGGGTCCGGGTGATGAAGGGGTTCGTCACGCGGCGGCATGGTATCGGGAGAGTCGATTCCGGTCGCGGAGGGTGCGACAGGCTAGTCGTCCGTCGAGGTGCGCAGGCGCTTCGTCTGGCCGCGACGCTTCTTCTCGTCCAGGCGGCGCTCCTTTGCAGCCTTCGTGGGCTTCGTTGCCTGCCGCTTGCGCCGCACCTTGGAGGCTTCACGCAGCTGGTCGAGGATCCGGTCGGTTGCCAGCTCGCGGTTCCGCAGTTGCGAGCGCTCGTCCTGGGCGATCGCACGCACGACCGGCCCGAGCCTGCCGAGCACGCGGCGGCGCTCTCCCTCGGTCAGCGCGGCCGATCCTTCGACGTCGAACAGCGCCTCGACGCGTGTCGAGCTCTTCTGTGCGTGTTGGCCTCCCGGCCCGCTCGACCGCGAGAACCTGAATGCGACTTCCGACCGAATAGACTCGACGTCCATGGCCGCGATTCTCCTTGATGTCGACGGTGTGCTGCACGTCTCCGGCGAACCGATTGCAGGGGCTCCCGCGGCCGTGCGTCGCCTCCGCGAGGATGGCCACAGGATCCGCTTCGTCACCAACTCGACGACTCGCTCACGTTCGCAGGTCGCTCAGCAGATCCGGACGCTCGGCATCGAGGTCGAGGACGACGAGCTCCAGACGACCGGCAGCGTCGCGACGCGTGCCCTCGCGGGCAAGCGCGTGCTCGCCCTCGTTATGTCCGGGATCCTCGACGACCTGAGCGATCTACAGCTCGTCGGCATGAACGTCGACGCCGTCCTGATCGGCGGAGCGGACGAAGGAGAGGAGCCGGGACGCGTCTTCTCCTACCTCAACCTGAACCGTGCGTTCCACGAGCTCGAAGCCGGCGCCGAGCTCTACTGCTTGCACAAGAACCGCTGGTGGCAGACGGGCGACGGTGCGCGGCTGGACGCCGGGGCGTTCGTGGCCGGGCTCGAGTACGCGGCCGACATCGAAGCGACCGTCCTCGGCAAGCCGAGCAACGCGTACTTCGCGGCGGCGCTCGAGGCGCTCGACGCCGACGCAGGACTCACGTGGATGGTCGGCGACGATCTCGAGACCGACATCCTCGGCGCGCACAAGCACGGCATGAAGACGATCCTCGTTCGCACCGGCAAGTTTCGCCCCGACGAGGTCGAGCGCTCACGGGTACAGCCCGACGGAATCGTCTCCTCGATCGCGCAGCTGCCGGACTGGCTCGAGGCCAACTCCTAGAGGCTTGATGCGTATTCGGGTGCGTGTGGGGATGGCTCAGGCCAAGCAGGTCGTTCTGGTCGGGCGCCGGGCATAGCGGTGGCTACGTCGAAGCCCGACCAGGACGAGCTGCGCCGTGCCGGAGCCACCATCGATGCGTGCCCCAATGCGCATCAAGCCTCTCGCGTGAAGGTCGGCGTCGACCTGATCGAGATCGAGCGGATCCGCCGAGCGCTCGCGCGACACGGCGACGATTTCAAGACGAGGTGCTTCACCGAGGCCGAGCGCGCCTACTGTGACTCGAAGCCGAACCCTCCGCAGCACTACGCCGGACGGTTCGCTGCGAAGGAGGCCGTCGGCAAGGCTCTCGGCTCGGGGGTCTACTTCACCTGGAAGGAGATCGAGATCCGAGGGCGGCCCAAGCCGGGCGTGCACCTTTCCGGACGGACGGCAGCGTGGGCGGAGAAGGTCGGCGCCGGCACGATCGAGCTCTCGATGACCCACTCGCGCGAGCTCGCAGCCGCGGTTGCGGTGGTGCTCGAAGCGTGAGGCTGCAGCCGCTCCTGACTGCGGACGAGACGCGTCGCGCAGAGCAGGCGCACCAGGGCTCGCTCGAGGAACTGATGGAACGCGCCGGCTCTGCGGTCGCTCAGACGGTGCTGCGCGGGTTCCCCGGCCGGGTGACGGTCGTTTGCGGCAAGGGCTCGAACGGCGGTGACGGCCACGTGTGCGCGCGGGTCTTGCGCGCGAGCGGACGCCACGTGACCGTCGTCGACGAGGTCGGAGATCTCGGTGAGCCGGATGTGATCGTCGATGCGCTCTTCGGGATCGGCCTGCGCGATGCGCCCCGCGAGGATGCCGCGCGGATGATCGAGCGGATCAACGCGTCGAGTCGTCCCGTGGTCGCGGTCGACGTCCCCTCGGGCGTGAATGCGTCCACGGGCGAGATCCCCGGCGTCGCGGTGCGCGCGACGACGACGGTCACGTTCGGCGCGGCCAAGGTCGGTCTCGCGATCGCGCCCGGGCGGCTGCACGCAGGGTCGGTCACCGTGGCGCCGCTCGGGCTCCGGCCGCGCGAGCACGAGCACTCGCTCGTGCCGGCGTCGGTACTGCTCGAGATACCGGCGAAGCACGCCGAGTCGACCAAGTACTCGGCGGGATCCGTGCTCGTGGTCGGTGGCTCCCGCGGCCTGACCGGCGCACCGATGCTGGCGGCGCTCGCCGCGTTCCGGGCCGACGCGGGATACGTCGCGGTGGCCGCGCCGGAATCCACTCTCTCCGTCCTCGAGACGACGCTCCTCGAGGTCGTCAAGCATCCACTGCAGGAGGACAGCAGTGGACGGCTGCTGCCGCGCGCCGCCGACGCAATCTTCGAGGCCGCAGAGAAAGCCGACGCCGTCGCGATCGGTCCGGGTCTCGGGCGCAGCGACGGAACGGTCGAGCTCGTGCGCATCCTGCTCGAGCGCCTGCCGATGCCGGTCGTGCTCGACGCGGATGGGTTGTGGAATCTCGAGCCGTTCCGGCGTTCGGCGCCGACCGTCCTCACTCCACATGCCGGCGAGTTGGCGCGGCTGCTCGGGATCGAGAGCCGCGAGGTTGGAGCGCGCCGGCTCGATGCTGCGCGCCGTGCGGCCTCGCGCTTCGGAGCCGTCGTGCTGCTGAAGGGGGCCGACACGATCGTCGCGACCCCGCGCGAAGGTGTGCTCGTCGCGAGCTATGGGACGCCTGCCCTCGCGACCGCAGGTTCTGGCGACGTGCTGACCGGTGTGGTCGGCGCGTTCCTTGCGAAGGGGATGGAGGCGAAGCTCGCTGCTGCGGCAGGGGCGGTTGCGCACGGCATCGCGGCCGAGCTCGTCGCCTCGCAGCGCGGCATGATCGCCTCCGACTTGCTGCCGGAGCTCCGCCGCGCGCTCGGCGGCCACGGCTTGCAGCGCGCACCGCTCGCGTGAGAAGCGAGATCACGATCGATCTGGGTGCGCTGCGCCGCAACGCCAAGACGCTCCTCCGCGCACTGGACGGTGCCGAGCTTTGGGCGGTCGTCAAGGCGGATGCGTACGGCCACGGCGCGGTCGACTGCGCGAGCGCTGCGCTCGGCGTCGGCGCGAGCGCCGTGTGCGTCGCAACAGTTCAGGAAGCGCTGCTGCTGCGCGCGGACCTCTCGGACGCGCGCATCCTCGTGCTCGGACCGGCGTCGGAAGCGGAGGTCGCGATTGCGCGCGAGGCCCGTCTCGAGCTTGTCGTCGGGAGCGGCGGCATCCCGGAGGGCATCGCGGTGCACGTCAAGCTCGACACCGGTATGGGGCGGTGGGGCTTCTCCGAGTTGCCGTCACCGACGCGCGACGTCGTGGGAGCGATGACGCATCTGGCGACCGCCGATTCCGACCCCGTCTACGCACGGGCGCAGCTCGCGCGGTTCCGAGACGAGACGGCCTCACTCACGCACCTGACGCATCACGCCGCGAATAGCGCTGCAGCGTTGCGGATCCCGGAATCCCATCTTGATGCGGCCCGCTGCGGAATTGCGCTCTACGGGCTTTCGCCGTTCGGCGAGGACCCCGCCGACGACGGTCTCGAGCCGGTGCTGTCGTGGACGACGGAGATCGCACAATCGCGCCTGCTTCGCGCCGGCGAGTCGACCGGGTACGGCCGCCGTTTC
>JACDGR010000321.1 GCA_013821525.1 Actinomycetota bacterium | reverse complement strand
GCCGACGACGCCGCGGTCAGAAGATCAGCGACGCGAACCGCCTCGTGGCCCTTCAGCCCGAACGCGGAGAGCGCCGTCGCCACGTACATAGCGGCGTCACCCGTGCTGATCTGCGCCGCCGTCGACAACTCCAGCACACCTTTCGCGGCCTTCATCGCATCCCGGACGGAGAGACCGCCCTTCGCGAGTTCGGTCATCGCGACCGCCGCGTCGGCAGCGCTCACCGCCGGCAACCGCACGTCGTTCCCGAGCTGGATCGCGAGAGCGGACACCTGATGCATCTGCCGGCCCGTCGCGTTCGACGTCGCCTGGAAGATGTTCAGCGTCTTCTCGAAGTTCCCCGCCACGTCGAGCGCCTTTTTCAACCCGAACACGAGGCCCGTGCCGGCAGCACCCGCGAGCAGCACCGACCCGCGAGCCGCGACCGCGAGACCGCTGCCCAGATGCGAGCGGAGCGACCGGCCGAACGACTCGCTCGACTTCGCCGCCGAACCGAACGAGCGCTGCAACGACCGCGCGTCACCCGTGATCCGAACACTGAGCTCCCGACCAGCCACTACCGCGCCGCCTTCGCCCGGTCGGTGAGGTGCTCGACGATCGCCTCGTACTGGTCAGGTCGCACGTCGACCATCTCCCACGGACGGATGCCGAAGACTTCGCCGATCACGGGGTGCCAGAACCCTCCGGGGTCGTCAGCGAATCCGAGGCCGACGCCGCGTCGTCCGCGTCGACCCCCTCGAACGGGGGGACGGCCGGCTCCTCCTCCGCGATCAACTCGAGCGTCGACACGCCGTCCAGCAACGCCTCCTCGTTCGGCCGGGCGCCGGCGCGGCTCATCGCGATCACCGCGAGCGCCACCAGCGTCTGCGGGTCCATGTCGCCGAGCGCCGCGAACAGCTTCGCGCCCGCCTCGCCCGAGATGCGCTTGATCACGCCATGCTCGCGCGGCGTGAGACCCCACGTCGGCGGCTGCAACGTCAACTTGACGGCGTAATCCTGCCCGTCGACCTTCAGCCGAATCGTTATGTCGTCCTGCTTCGCGGCCACCCTCTAACTCCTCCACTCGTGCTCGATGAAGTCGAGGAACCCGCCTAGGGATTCCTCGAGCTTCCCTGTCGCTTCCCACCGGTCGAGCGTCGGGTTCAGGAACGCGCGCGTACCACGCCCATCCCGAGACCCGGCCCGACCGGTGTACTCGTAAATCACGCCGTACCCGCCCCGACTCCGCGGCCCCGGACGCAGCGCCGGCGCCGACCGCACGGTGAGCGTCGTCCCACTCACCGACGGGCGGATCGACCGGTAGAGCGCCCCCGTCCGGTACAGGCCCTGCCCGATGATGCCGAGCTTCACGTCGCGCGTGAACTCGCCACCGACGCGCGTCCGCAACTCGCGACGCAACTCGGCGCCCATCTTCCGATCGAGACGGCCGAGGGCCCCCACGAGCTCGCGGAGACCCTCGACCCTTACCGCTTCCGCCATCAGTCGGTCGCCCACGGCATGCGCTGGCGACGGAACTCCGCGGCCACGGACGCAGCTTCTACCGGATCGACGAACACGCCGAGGTGATGGAAGGCGCCCCTTAGGTGAGCGAACGCCTGCCATCGCCCCTCGCGGTTTCGTCTAACTCCGCGGAAGCCAGACCGCGACGTGCGACGCAGCGGCATGTTCTGGCAGTTGAGGGCATGCGTGCCGACACGCAGGTTCGCGCGCCGGTTATCGAGCTTGTCGCGGTTTATGTGGTCGGTGACCTGACCATCACAATGCTTCAAGCCGAGTACCTGCCGATGCATCCGGACGACACGCTTGCGGCCGTCCGGGAGGATTGCGAGCCGGAAGGCGTAGCCATCCGCGTCCATCGACCAGTTGTGCTGGCCGATCTCGTCGGCGGCGTCCTCGTCGATCCGAGCGTAACCAGCGATGCGGGTGTGCGACTGGTGGCCGCCGAGTTGCACGAGGGCGATGTCAGGAGACAAGATCTGTGGACCTGTATCTCAAGGTGACGGGCTCGTTTACGCCGTCGTTCAGCACCTTGAACGGGACGGCTTGCATGAGGACGTCGGCGCCGCTGACGTCCGGCGTGTCGCCCTCGGGCCGGACGACGGGGAGGGTGATCAGGAGGCCTGGCGACGCGTTGCCGCCGGTGATGCCCTCGATGATCGTGTTCGACTGGCATAGCAGCGTCACGGCGAACACGGTGCCGCTCGTGTACCGCTGATAGGCGACGGTGTCGAGGAAGTCGAGCTCGATGTCGCCGGTGACCTCGATCAGGTCGTTCGCGATCGGCTGCTTCTTGAGCCCGCCGCTCTGCAGGTAGAAGCGGTCCTGCTTGTACGACTGCTTCCCCTTGAGGCTGAACTTGGTGATGTCGACGTTCGCGCCGGCGATCGTCGCCGACCCCTGGACGAAGTAGAAGAGCTCGAACGCGGACGCGTACGAGGCGGTGGCGAGGGACACGGCGAGCGTTTCGTCGCGCGCGTCAATCGTGCACTTCAGCGTCAGGATGCCGTCGACGTCGAGGTTCAACTCCCAGTCGGTGACCTTGCAACCGACGTACGTGAAAGGCTTCACGTTCGCCGCGTCCGACAACTGCGTCGGCGTGCCGATCTGAAGGGTGAACGAGCGGTTCCACTCGTCGCCGAGCGTGATCGTATGGTCACGCGTGAGCGTGCCACCCGCCGGCGTCGTGATCACGGGCGCCTTCCCGAGGCAGTGGCCAAGGAGCGCCGCGAACCCCTTGCTGCCGACCTCGAACCCGAGGTCGCCGCCGGCCTGGCGCTTCCCTGCCGCCCACCGATCCGACCGGAGCACGCGATTGTTCGCGCGGATCGCCTTCGACTCGACGCGGTCAATCGTGAGCTTCACCGACTCGTCGACGAACTCGAGGAACCTGGTCGGCGTCTGCACGACGCCGTACCCGGTGCCGGGTGTCGTCGTCGCGAACGTCAGGCCCGTCGTGGCGCCCTGGACGAGGAGCTGCGGGACGTCGCGACCGGCGACGGTCGAGCCGGAGAACGTGACGGTCACCGCCGTCGGCAGGGCACCGCCGGCGGCGACGACGTTACCGACGCCGACGTTCGGGAGCGCCTCGAGCGCCGCCTGGATTTGTGCGGCGGTCGCCGCGATCGGGATCGTCGCGGCCGTCGCGGCGCCGTCGAAGATGAGGCCGAAGATCGCGGACGGCGTGCCCGTGATCGTCTGTACTTCATTGACGTAGAGTTCATCACTCATGCCAAGTTGCGCGGAAATGCCGGAACCGACGGGCATGTTTTAGCCTTTCTTCTGATCATCGTGTGGTGTATGAACCGCGTTAGCCGACAGGCCGGCCATTCGCACGGTTCCCGCTGCGGTCTTTGCCGCGGCGGCGTCCTCAGCGGCGCTGCGTGCGGCTTCGTCTTCGGCGAGCTGCTTCGCGGTGTCCTTCGCGTCGCGGCTGGAGGGCGCCCAGTTGTCGGCCTGCTCGAGGAGGCTCGTGCCGAGCGGCTCGGGCACTTCGATGGCGTCGCCGCGGCGCGTGGCGGTGATGATCGCGCCGCTGGGCAGGGTGAGGTCGACGGCGTCATGCGCGCCGACGTAGCGAATCTTCATCGTGCTGCTCCCTTTACGTGGTTGCGAGTCGTTTACGGCACGCGACGGTGAGAGTGATGTCGCATCCGCGCTGGTCGGCCTTGTCCGCGACGAGGCCCTCGATGTGGGTGACGCTGGTGATGAACGCGCCGTCGACGACGCCGCCGAACGCGCTCGGAGTGGTCGAAGACCAGGTTTGGATGCTCGACTCGACGAGTGCCTCGAGCGTGAATGCTCGTTCCGTGACGCCCTGTTGGGGGGTGCGGCCGTGCGCGCGGACGCGGACGATGACGTCGAGCGCGTACCGCTCTTCGCGGCTCCGCTTGCCGATCGCCGCGGCGGACTGGCCGGCGCCGAACGTCGAGTCGCCGCGGAACGGGTCGGCGTCCTTCGTGCCGCCGAGCGTGATGTTCTCCGCGTCGACCGGGGTGGGGTACTCGTCGCCGTACCAGACCTGGACGCCGGACCCGCCGATCAGCGGGTCGGCGCGAAGACGAGCGGTGAGCGCCGCCTTGAGTTTGGGGATGCTCGAGCCTGTCATGCGATCGTGATCCGAGCCGAGGCGGAGAAGATGCGATGGGCGGAGAGGGGGATCGACCAGGACGCGGACGGGCTCGTCATCGCGTCCGCCGCGATACCGCT
>JACDGR010000320.1 GCA_013821525.1 Actinomycetota bacterium | reverse complement strand
GCACGGGCGTTCGCGCTGGTTAAGCCGTCCGCGATCCTCGTCAACGTCGGCCGGGGCGGCGTGATCGACGAGCCGGCACTCGTGCAGGTGTTGCGGGACAAGCGCCTTGCCGGGGCCGCACTGGATGTCTTCGCCACCGAGCCGCTGCCGGCAGACAGCCCGCTCTGGGAATTGCCCAACGTTCTGCTCAGCCCTCACACCGCCGCTCTCTCTCTGCGCGAGAACGAGCGTCTGGTCGAGCTGTTCGCGGCGAACCTGAGCCGCTACCTCGCAGGCGAGGAACTCGCCGGCCGAGTCGACCCAGCGCTCTTCTACTGATGCAGGCGCCGTGAGAATTGCCTGCGCCTTCGACCACGCCGGAGTGCCGCTGCGCGAGGCCGTTCTGAGCGCCCTCGCTGACGGGGGCCACGACGCGCTCGACCTCGGCGACGCCGACGACTATCCGCAGAGCGCGCGCGCCGTCGCCGCCGCGATCCTCGACCGGCAGGCCGAACGAGGCGTGCTGGTCTGCGGCTCGGGCGCCGGCGTCGCCGTCGCGGCCGGCAAGGTGCGCGGGATCCGGGCGGCGACGGTGAGCGACTGCTACAGCGCCCACCAGGCGGTCGAGCACGACAACCTGAACGTGCTCTGCCTGGGCGCGCGCGTGATCGGGCCGGAGCTCGCCCGCGAGCTCGTGCGCAGCTTCGCTGGCGCGCAGTTCAGCGGTGCCGAGCGGCACGTGCGCCGCCTGTCCGAGGTCGCCGAGATCGAACGCAACGGCCTCGCCACCCCAGACAGCGCCCGGCGTAGTCCAACCAGCTAAAGGAGATCGAGACGATGGCGACTTCCACTTCCCTGCGTGCCGGGCCGATCGGCGAGATCGTCGCGCTCGGTCAGAGCGTCTGGTTCGACAACATCCGGCGGGGGCTGCTCAGCTCCGGCGAGTTCGAGCGGATGGTGCGTGAGGACGGCTTGAGCGGCGTCACTTCGAACCCGTCGATCTTCGAGAAGGCGATCGTCGGCTCGAGCGACTACGACGAGACGCTGTCCGAGGAACGCGCGATCTCGGTAGTCGACGGCAGAGTGTTGGATCCCAAGTCGGTCTATGAGGGATTGGCGATCGCCGACCTGCGCCAGGCGGCCGACATCCTGCGCCCCGTCTACGAGGAGACCGACGCGGGCGACGGCTACGTGAGCATGGAAGTAGCGCCCGACCTGGCGCACGACACGAACGGCACGGTCGCGGAGGCGCAGCGGTTGTGGGCGACGGTCGACCGGCCGAACCTGATGATCAAGGTGCCGGCGACCGAAGAAGGGATCCCGGCGATCCGGCAGCTGATCCGGGGAGGGATCAACGTCAACATCACGCTGCTCTTCTCGACCGCCGTCTACGAACAGGTCGTCGCCGCCTACCTGGCAGGGCTGGAAGACCGGCTGGCCGACGGCGGCAAGCTCGCGCACGTCGCCTCGGTGGCGAGCTTCTTCATCAGCCGGATCGATTCCGCGATCGACCCGCGGGTGAGCGCGCGCCTGCAGGGCAAGGTCGGGATCGCGAGCGCCAAGCTCGCCTATGCGTCCTTCGCGGAGCTGTTCGACGGCGAACGCTGGCAGGCTCTGGAGGCGGGCGGCGCCCAGGCCCAGCGGCTTCTCTGGGCGTCGACCAGCACCAAGAACCCGGCCTATTCCGACGTGCTCTACGTCGAGTCGCTGATCGGGCCGGAGACCGTCGACACGATCTATCCGGCCACCTACGAGGCGTTCAAGGACCACGGCAAGGCGCGTCCGACGCTGGGCGAAGGGCTGCCCGAGGCGCTGGCGCTGCTCGAGGAGCTCGCCAAGGAAGGCGTTGACCTCGAGGAGGTCACCGGTGGGCTACTGCGCGAGGGCGTGGAGAAGTTCATCGAAGCGCAGGGAAAGCTGCTCGCCTCTGTCGAGCAGTCGCTGCGGGCGCCCACCGAGCCGCACGTATCGACGTTCGCGCGCTCGCTACCGGCCGAGCTCGGCCTGCGGGTGGACGCGACGATCGAGGCGTGGCGTGCCGGGGGCAAGGTCGCCCGGCTCTGGGGCCGCGACGAGCAGCTCTGGACGGACGCGGGCGAAGCTGGTTGGCTCGGCTGGCTGACGGTGCCGCTCGACCAGCAAGCGCACCCGCATCGCTTCCGCGTGCTCGTCGACGACATCCGCGCGAGCGGCTTCGAGCAGGCGCTGCTTTTGGGGATGGGCGGATCGAGTCTTTGCCCGGAGGTGCTCGCCCTCACCTTCCCGCCGAAAGCAGGGCTGCCGCGGCTGCGCATCCTCGACTCAACAGACCCGCAGCAGATCAAGAGCGCCGAGGACGAGCTCGACCTGACGAAGACGCTCTTCTTCGTCTCCTCGAAGTCGGGGACGACGCTCGAGCCGAACATCTTCGCAGCCTACTTCCACGCCCGCCTCACCGATCTCGTCGGCGCCGAAGAGGCAGGCCGGCGGTTCATCGCGATCACCGACCCCGGCACACCGCTCGAAACGCTCGCAAACGAGGTCGGCTACCGCCACGTCTTTCACGGCTGGCCGTCGATCGGCGGTCGCTACTCGGCGCTCTCCGACTTCGGGATGATCCCCGGGGCCGCGGCCGGCGTCGACGTCGTGGAGTTGCTCGACCGCGCCGAGCGGATGGCGCACGCCTGCGCCGCCTGCGTGCCCGCGACCGACAACCCGGGCCTGCAGCTCGGCGCGATCATCGGCAGCTGCGCGACCTCGGGTCGCGACAAGCTGACCCTGATCAGCTCGCCCGGTATCCGCGACCTCGGCGCCTGGCTCGAGCAGCTGCTGGCCGAGTCGACCGGCAAGCACGGCAAGGGTATCGTCCCGGTCGACCGCGAGCCGCTCGGCGATCCCGGCGTCTACGGCGACGACCGACTGTTCGTCTACCTGCGCCTCGCCTCCGACGAGGACGCCGGCCAGGACGCGAAGCTCACTGCGCTCGAGGAGGCCGGCCAGCCGGTCGTGCGGATCGTGCTCGACGACGTCTACGACCTCGGCGGCGAGTTCTTCCGCTGGGAGTTCGCGACTGCGGTCGCCGGCTCGATTATCGGCATCGACCCGTTCGACCAGCCCGACGTCGAGGACGCCAAGATCGCCGCGCGCGAACTCACCGACGCCTACGACGAGTCAGGCTCGCTGCCGGAGCTGAAGCCGTTCTACGAGGGCGAAGGGTTCCGGCTGATCGCCGACGAGCGCGACGCCAGCGTGTTGCACGCCGACGTCGGCAGCAAACGCGGGCTCGAGGAGTACCTGGCGGCGCACCTCAGCCGCGTCGTGCCGGGCGACTACGTCGCGCTACTGGCCTATCTGCCGATGACGACCGAGAACGAGCGGCTGCTGACCGAGATCCGCGTCCTTGTCCGCGACCATCTCCGCGTCGCGACCTGTGTCGGCTTTGGCCCGCGCTTCCAGCACTCGACCGGGCAGGCCTACAAGGGCGGCCCGAACTCCGGCGTGTTACTGCAGATCACCTGCGCTGACACCGTGGAGCTGCCGGTGCCCGGACACGCCTACACCTTCGGTGTCGTCAAAGAAGCACAGGCCCGCGGCGACTTCGACGTGCTCGCCAAGCGCGGCCGGCGCGCCCTGCGCATCGATGTCGGTGCCGATCCGAGCGCCGGCCTCGCCGCGCTGCGGAACTCGATCGGACAGGTGCTTCATTCGATAACGGGCACCCGCGCTGGGAAGCGGAGGTAGCCGGCGATGCAGCTGGGAATGGTCGGACTGGGACGGATGGGATCGAACCTCGCGCGGCGGCTCCTGCCCGCCGGGCACGAATGCGTCGTCTTCGACGTCAACCCGAGCCCGGTCGAAGAGCTCGAGTCCGAGGGCGCGACTGGTACCGGCTCGCTCGACGAGCTCGTCGAGAAGCTGGAGAAACCGCGCGCGGTCTGGGTGATGGTCCCGGCGGGGCAGATCGCCGAGCAGACCGTGCGCGACCTCGGCGAGCGACTGGAACGCGGCGACACGATCATCGACGGCGGCAACTCCTACTACCGTGACGACATCGCCCGTGCCGCAACGCTCGCCGCGCAGGACATCCACTACCTTGACGTCGGCACGAGCGGCGGCGTCTGGGGCCTCGAGCGCGGCTACTGCCTGATGATCGGCGGCGAAACAGCGGTTGTCGAACGGTTGGGGCCGCTGTTCGAGGCGATCGCGCCGGGCGTCGAGGCCGCCGCCCGCACACCCGGCCGCCGGGGC
>JACDGR010000319.1 GCA_013821525.1 Actinomycetota bacterium | reverse complement strand
GGATCGAGCGCCGCAGCGACCGCCGCAACGGCTGCCGCGTCGAGCACGAGCGGCACCGGCACGCCGTTCAGCGAGGCGACAACAGTCACGCCGGTCGTTTGGGAACCACCGGGAGCCAGCGGCGAAGAGGGCGGCTGCAGGCTCATCGGGCGTCTCTGTGGGGGTGGGGTTCGTCGGTGATGGCTTGTTGCCATTGGCCGATGACGGCGGCGATGTTGCGCTCTTTGAGGATGCGGTCGCGGAGTTCGGCGGCGTGTGCGGCTGTGCCCTCTGGGTCGGCTGCGGCGGCTTGGACGTGCTCTAAGAAGTCCTCGGGGCTGGTCGCGGTTGGGAGGAGGTCGTGCCAGCGCTTGTACGGCTCGGCGTGCTGGACGACGGGGAGGGCGCCGGAGAGGGCGTACTCGATGACCTTGATGTCGGAGCGGCCACGGTTGAAGTCGGTTGGGGCGAGCGGTGCGAGGCCGACGTTCAGGGTGGCGAGGTTCGCGCGGTGCGCGGGCCAGTTGTCGGCCCAGGGGACGATCCGCAGGCCGGGTAGCTGCCAGGACGCGCGACGGGCGGCGAGCTTCGCCTCTACCGTGTTGATCGCCGTGATCGCGGCCTCTGCGCCTCTGCGGTGGCGGCGTGCCCTCGTGAGCGCTGCCACGGCGTCGGCGGCGGCGGCTACCTCCTCGTCAGAGGCGAAGTCTGCGGCGGGGTCGAAGCCGATCACGACGGCCTCGACGCCGGGCGTCGCGGCTGCCCACGCGAGCGCGGGACGGATCAGGTCGAGGTCGCCGACGTGCGACGTCGATCCGGCAAAGCCCACCCGGACTGTGCCGTCTCCCGGCTTGGCGGGGTCGGGCCAGTCGGCGGGATCGACGGCGTTCTCGCAGACGTGGACGTTCTGGTTCATGGGTCGGTAGAGGTCGGCCAGCCAGGGCGTCGAGACGACTACCGCGTCGGCGGCTTCGACGGCGAGACGATGACTCGTGCGCCGGGCTTCTTCGCGGTGTGTGAGCGCAGCCAGTTCGCCGGGGCGTGAGAGGTCAGCCCGACGTGCTGCGAGCGCGCGTGCGTCGAGAGTCAGCCATGCGTCGTCGGACTCCACGAGGACACGCAAGCCCCGTCGCTTCGATTGCGTGATCGCGTACAGCGCGACGCGGGTGTTGGGCGTGCGAAAGATCGCGCAACCGCCCGCTTGCGCGAACGGCCACGCCGTCAGAGGACGCACGATGCCCGGCAGCGCCCGCGCGGGGATACCGGCGCGCCAGTCGAGGTCGAGCTTCTCCTCGCCAGCATCGACCCACCACGTCGCCGCCGCCATCATCGCCGCCTCTGGTCGGAGAGAATGTTCTGCACCTCGGCCCATCCGGCCCGTAGCTCTTCTTCGCGGTGCTGGGTTGCGTCGCGGCACCAGCGGCTCATCGCTACCAGGATTCGTGCGGCTTTCCAGTGGTCGTCCTCCCGGACGGGTGCGAAGCCGGTCGCTTCGATCCGGCGGGCCTTCTTGAGGATGAGCGCGACGTGGTATTCGGGGTCGTCGCCGTAGTGGTGTGCGTCTGAGACGATCCCGGCGAGGGTGACGTACAGCTCTCGCCAGTCGTTCAGGTCGTAAGCTGGGCGGAGGTACTCGGCTTTCCCGCTGCCGCCGCGCTTGCCGTAGGTGATGCCGATCACTTCCCATCCGACCCAGCGGGCGACTGCGACGTGGGCCTCCTCGTGTGCGACAAGCTCGACGGATGGGAGAGTTGTCATCGCCGCCTCCATGCGCGTAGGGCGAGCCGAAGGTTGATCGCCCAGATGATCGCGCCGGAGATGTACGCGAAGGTCGTCATGCACTTCGCCTTGCCTCTGCGGCGCGTGCTTTCAAGATGCTGAACGAAACGTCCGGGGCGTAACCCTCAGCTAGAACCTCTTCGACCTCACGGCGAGGAAGTACTTCGATGAACGGTGTGATGTCGTAGCGATCAGCGTCGTCGCTCTGAACAGAGCGAAGTTCTCCTAGCTCCTTCTCTATGAGGGTCTTAGGTTTGTCCTCTCCTTCTACCTCTACTTCTATGGGGTGACGAACCTCCAACGGTTGGAGGTCGTCCTCACTCGTGATTGCAGTCGTTGCACCGTCCCGCTCGCCCTCGATACCTCCAACCTCTTGGAGGTCGCCGGGTTGGAGGTGCACTTGGAGGTCGTGTTGGAGGTGCACTTGGAGGTCGTCCTCACTCTCAACTCGACCACCTGAGAGACGGATGCTCCACTTGTTGCTCCCCGCGACAACATCAGCCTCGATCCAACCCTTAGCGGCGAGACTGCGAAGATTCTGGCGCAGCCATTCGGTCGAGTTGCTCTTGCCGATCGCCCACCCCGCTGCATCGGCAAGTGCCCGCAACGTCGTGATGCAGTCAGCCTCAGCATCGGCGTCCCCGATCGTCGAACCGAGATAGCAGAGCAGCCCGAACTCGTTGAACGTCAACTCGCCTCGCTGCAGCGCGGTCGCGGCCCGATCCGGGAGCCTGAAGTACGTCTCGATTGCAATCGAGCGTTTCGGACGGTGACGAACGCTCGGAGGCGATGCGCTCATTCGCCAACGTCCTCAGTAACGGCTTCGACCGGCTTCGCGGCTCTGTGGGCGGCGACACGGCAGCGACCTGAACAGAACCGCGCATCCGCTCGCCGCAGACGTCTACAGGCCAGACAGTCGTTACAGCGCGAGCACCGCCTCGACAGGTAGCCGCAATCAGAACACTCAACTCTGTAACGGCTCTCATTGCGCCGTGGAGTCGCAGCCGTATCGCTGACAGTCGGCGGGGCGGTTGAGGAGCTAGTCTGGGTCATGGCTCGGCGGCTCCACGCCGGGCGATGCTTGAACGGCGACCTTGCTGCCCGCGAGGTCGTCGTCGTTTAGGCGGCAGTTCCGATAGCGCGCGACAAACTCACGCAGCGCTTGCGGCTCGAACATCGTGCGGCCCTTGATCTTCACGACCGGCAGGCCAAGCTCCGCGATGTAAACCCGGTAGAGCGTAGGCCGCGACGTGCCGAAGTACGCGCACGTCTCACGAACCGATAACAGAGCTTCGAGGGTGGGTAAACCTGTCTTATCGAAGCTCGTCACCAAAGAAGTATCACAGTGTGTCTCCCGTTCTCACGGCCCCGGCGAGACGGTCTACTCGGGCGTGCGAACCTCGCGCGTCAGCCGATGCGTCCGCTTCTCCGGGGCGGCCTGCTCCGGCGTGGTCGGCAGTTCGGGGGGAGAACTATGCATCTGCATAGTTCTCCCCAGCCAGCGCGAGATCGTGTACTGCGCGACCCCGAGTAGCGTCCCGATCGTCTCCTGCGTCCAGCCGTCCCCGGCAAGCTCGTGGGCGATCTGCCGCTGCCGCTCGCGAACACATCACCGCTCGTTGTCCGGCTCGACAACCAGCCCGGCGATGACCGCGAGGCTGCGCGCGACCGCGCGCAACTCACCCGCCGCACGCGGCGAGCCGAGCCAGTCGATCAAGCGGGGAAGGTCGTCGCTGGTCGCCGACAGTTCGAAGGTCGGGACGGCTTCTAGACGGAGCCGAATCAGCAGCTCGGGAACGGATGAACCACCGCTCAAAAGAAGCCCCGGTAGCGGTCGCCGTCAGCCAGTGCGGGGCCGTAGTAGAGGTCGGCGTCGGTCGATGCGCCGAGCCATTGGTACTGCGCGAAGGAATCGGCGTGCACGGCGCTTCGCTGCCCCCAGCAGGCCAAGCACGCAGCTACCGCTAGGTCGGAGTGACCTCGTGCCGTTCGGGGCGTGACGACGCCGGACGCGCCCGCGCGGAACTGGCTGCGAAGCCCACGCAGGTCGGCGAGCAGGTCGGCGTCGTCGGGCAGTTCGATCGTGCCCGCGTGGATTCGGGCGCGAAGCTCGGCAAAGACGAGCGTCTTGCTCTGCGCGGTCAGGACGAGTGCCTCGACGCGCACGCCGAGCCGTCGCAGTCGTGACTCGACCTGCGGCGCGAGGTGTTGGTCGATCACGCAGCGGGCGTCGTAGTAGTTGGCGATCTCGGCGATGTCGGCGAGGCGGGCGTCCTCGACGCTGCGGCGCTCCTCAAAGCTCGCCGTCCGCTGCGGTTCCCACTTGCGAGCGAGGCCGACCCGCAGTCGTGTTCGATCCGGCGCGCCGCGTCCGATCAGCACCGCTCCAGTCGGGTCAGACGCGAAGCCCAAATCGACGCCGAGGATCCAGCCGGTCGCGTCGAGCCGTCCAA
>JACDGR010000318.1 GCA_013821525.1 Actinomycetota bacterium | reverse complement strand
CGACGAGCTGCTGCTCGAGGGACGGCTCTACGACAGGATCCACGAGGTGAACGTGCTGCGCAAGGACTCCGGTCTCGAGATCACCGATCGGATCCGCCTCTGGATCCCCGACGACGACCTGCGCGCCCGCCATGCCGAGCGGCTCTCCGCCGAGACGCTCGCGATCAGCCTGGACGCGGGAGACCTGCGCCTCGAGAAGGCATTACCTCCCGCGCCGACCTCGCCGCGTTCCTTGCCGTCGGGTTGACGGCAGGGCTGGCGCTGGTGGGTTGCGGCAGTAGCGCGCACGCGCGGCCGAAGGACGACCCAGGGGCGTTCGCCGTTCGTGTGCTCGGTCTGCTCACCCGCAACGAGTACACGCGGGCCTGGGACGACTTGCATCCGGAGGACCAGCGCGTCGCGCCGCTTGCCGAGTACGTCGCCTGTGAGACTCGCTCGCCGGTGATCGCGCGGCCACTGTCGGTGAAGGTCGTGAAGGTGAGCGAGGAGTCGATCGGACTCGGCAACGGCCGGTTCGTCGATAGCACTGCGGTCGGGATCCGGCTGCGCTTCGCGGGCAGCTTCACGCTCGTGCACACGGTGCACCTCGTCGCGAGCAAGGGAAAGTGGAAGTGGATCCTGCCGTCGTGGCGGTTCCGCGACTACAGCGCCGACCGCTGCCCGGGCGACCCTGGCTCGCCGCCGCCGTCGCCGAGCTAGTAGAGGCTTGATGTGAAACGCACGCGCACCTGCGGCTGGTGGCTCAGACCCTGCGCAGCTCGCCCGGGCCGGGCTTGAACGTAGCCACCGCTATGCCCTGCGCCCGGCCCGAACGATCTACTTGGTCTGAGCCAGCCCCGCAGGCACGCAGTTCCACATCAAGTCCCTCGCTAGCGCTGCGCGTCGGCGAGCGTGAGCTCGCGCCGCAGTTCGACCGGCAGCCGGAACTCGACGTCCTCGTCGACGAGCCGGAACGGCTCGATCTCAGTCACGCCGCGAGACCGAAACCAGTCGCAGACGCGGTCGACGAGCTTCTCGGGTGCGGAGGCGCCCGAGGTGACTCCGACCACGTCGATGCCGACCGTCCACGACTCGTCGATCTCGCTCTCGTCGTCGATCAGATACGACGGCACACCGTTTGCGCGCGCGACCTCGACCAGTCGGTTCGAGTTCGACGAGTTGCGCGAGCCGATCACGAGCAGCAGGTCGATCTCGCCGAGCATCTCCTTGACCGCCCACTGTCGGTTCGAGGTCGCGTAACAGATGTCTTCTTTCTTCGGTGCGTAGATCTGCGGGAACCGTGCGCGCAGCGCACCGATGATCTCGCCGGTCTCGTCGACCGAGAGAGTCGTCTGTGTCACGTACGCGAGGCGCGCATCGGGCGGAAAGGCAAGGGTCGCGACGTCGGCGACCGACTCGACGAGCACGATCGAATCCGGCGCCTCGCCCATCGTGCCGACTACTTCCTCATGGCCCGCGTGCCCGATCAGCAACACGGTGTAGCCGTCGGCCGCGTAACGCCGCGCCTGCACGTGCACCTTCGTGACGAGGGGGCACGTCGCGTCGATCGTCTTCAGCCTGCGCAGCGCCGCGTTCGCGTGCACCGCCGGCGCCACGCCGTGCGCAGAGAAGACGACGGTCTGCCCTTCCGGCACCTCGGTCTCCTCGTCGACGAAGACGGCCCCGCGGGCCTCGAGGTCACGGACGACGTGCAGGTTGTGCACGATCTGCTTGCGCACGTAGACGGGTGGCCCATAGAGATCGAGCGCCTTCTCGACGGTCTCGACCGCGCGTTCGACGCCGGCGCAATAGCCGCGCGGCGACGCCAGCAGAACTTTCCTGACCATCGGGCCATGGTAGCCGGGGCCATGGAGACGAAAAGGAGGCCCGAAAAGACACAGGCCTGCTGCGTCGGGGGGTCGTCGCAGCAGGCCCGTATAGACGCTCACTGCGGTTCTCGAGCCGAGAACGGCGCGCCGCAGTTCGCATCGCCCAGTGCCAAGGACGCTAGCCCGCCGCGGCGTACCAGGGAATAGGCCGATGGGCCCATCTTTGCAATCCGTCCCAATACCGCAGTCTGCGGGGGTTCTCTCCGTTGGCAGCGGCACCGCCGACGTACCATTTGCCACCCAGTGAGCGAGTCCACCAAAGCCGTCATCTTCAACGCGCTGCCCCTCCTGCTCCTGGCAGCAGCGTTTGCGGCCGTGTCGATCGCCCTTTTACCCTTGCTCTGGCGCGAACGCGTCCGAGCCCACGTCCTCGACTGGGCTGTCGTGCTGATCTTCCCCGGCATCGCTGTCGCCGCCGCGATCTTCGGTGCGCTCGTCTTCGTCGAGCGTCGGCCGGTCGGCGGCCATGTCTGGCTCTCCCTGGCTGCGACCCTCGCTGCCCTCGCCCCGGCGGTGCTGCTCCTCGCACGGTGGAGCGACCGCGCCTTCGTCGTCGGTGGGATCGGGCGATCGATCGAGGCAGAGCAGCGCGTCTCGGAGCGCGACCGTGAGCTGGGGGCCGTCTCAGAGCTCGCAGCCTCGTTCGGTCGCGCTCGCACCGCGGTCGAGGTCGCGCGGCCACTCGTCCGACAGGTGGCGGCCCTCTTCGCGGCCGGGTTCTGCGGAGTGGTCACGATCGACGAGACCGGGGAGGAGGCGCGCGGTGTCTACGGCGAGGGAGGCGGCGAGCGGCTCGCGTGGTGGGAGGAGCTCCGGGTCGACCTCGAGTCCGAACCGTCCGGGATCGCGAGTGCGTACCACGACGCCTCGCCCGTGACGGTGTTCGACGTCACGAGCTCGACGCTCGTCAGCGAGGCTCTGGTGGGACGGATCGGTGCGAAGAGCGGTCTCTGGATCCCGATGATCGCGGACGAGCGCGTGGTCGGGGTGCTCGCCGTCGCCTCGACGGACGTCAAGCGCACCTTCACGAGCGACGAGCTCGCGCTGCTGCAAGCGATGGCGGTCGAGGCAGGCCTCTCGATCGAGCGACTGCGTTCGGCTGTCGCTCTCTCGGCTGCGCTCGGACGTGAGCAGGCGATCACGGAGATCGCGCGGCGAGTTCGGGCTGAGCTGAACGCCGCTGACGTGCTTCGTGTCGCACGCGAGCAGATCCAGCGCGCGCTCCAGGTCGAACACGTGGAGATCCTCGTCGACGGAGAGAACGCCAATGTCGAGATCGACCGCGCCGTGCCGCTGGAGGCGGGCGAGCGGTTCGTGGTGGACACCGTCGCGCACGAAGTCGCGTCCGCTCTGCGCACCGCGAGACTGCTCGAGGCAAATACCTTCCAGCTCGAGCAGCAGACCGCGCTGTTGCACGCAGCTCAGGTCGTCACGAGCGAGCTCGATATCGAGACGGTGCTCCAACGGCTCGTCGAAGAGGTGACGAAGCTCTTGCGTGCAGACGCCGCGGATTGCTATCTGCTCGACCCCGAGCGCGGGATGCTGCGCTGCGCCGCGGTCTACGGCTTCGACCCCGAGCTCGTCGGGTTCGAGTTCGCGCCGGCGAACGGCGTCGCGGCAGACGCGCTGCGAGAAGCGCGGCCGATCTCGGCCGACGAGTACGGGAACCCGTCGACTCCGATCCCGAACGTGGCCTATGAAGGGTTCGCGCGCGCGCTCGTCGCGCCGATGGTGTGGGCCGGCGAGACCAGAGGTGTGCTCGGAGTGGGCCTGCGCAGCAGCGAGCGTCGATTCTCCGCCGCCGACGTCGAGCTGCTCGAGGCCTTCGCGTCGCTCGCATCCCTCGCGCTGCGCAACGCCGAGAGCTTCGCCGACCGGATCCGCCAGGCGCGCGTTCAGCGCGGCTTCTACCGCATCGCGACGCTCCTTGGTGAGCCGCTGTCGCTCGAGGAGACCTATGACGCCGCCGGGCAGGCTGCAGCAGAGGCCCTCGGCGGCGACTTCGCAGCCGTCCTCGTCCCGAGCGTCCACGGGCTCGCGCTGGCAGGTGGCGGAGGATCGCTGCCCGATGTCGTCCGTGATCTCCCCGTTCCGCGCGCGCTCGAAGAGGCAGCGTCCGACGGTCAGGTGCTGGCAGCGACACAGATCGACGTCGACGAGCGGTTTGGTCCGGAGTGGGCGGCCGCGCCGATCGCGTCGGTGCTCGCGATCCCCGTGCCCGGCGAGGTGCCGGGGCTCGTCGTCGTCTTCTTTGCCCGGGCGCGGAGCTTCGCTCCCGACGACCTGGAGCTCGCCCAGCAGGTCGCGGGCGCGGCCCGGGGTGCGTTCGACCGCAGCCGCCTGTTCGAGGC
>JACDGR010000317.1 GCA_013821525.1 Actinomycetota bacterium | reverse complement strand
GGGCCGCCCTGCACGGGCGGCCCTGCCGCTCAGCTTTGGTTCGGCTCAGACCTGAGCGGGTGCGGGCGCGGAGATCTCGCGGCGATTGCGCTCGATGAACTCCTCGACGAGCTCGGCGGCGTCGTCGTCTTGGATCTGCCGCGGGGGCGACTTCATCAGGTAGGAGCTCGGGCCTTCCAGGGAGCCGGCGATGCCCTTGTTGAGTGCGAGCTTTGCGAGCCGCACCGCGTCGATCACGATGCCGGCCGAGTTCGGCGAGTCCCACACCTCGAGCTTCAGCTCGACGTTCAGCGGCACATCGCCGAAGCTCGAGCCCTCCAGCCGGATGTAGGCCCACTTGCGGTCGGTCAGCCACGGCACGTAGTCGGACGGCCCGACGTGCACGTTCTTCGCGCCGAGGTCGTAGTCGAGCATCGACGTGACCGCGTTCGTCTTCGAGATCTTCTTCGACTCGAGCCGCTCGCGCTCGAGCATGTTCAGGAAGTCGGAGTTGCCTCCGACGTTCAGCTGCATCGTCTTGTCGAGATGCACGCCACGCTCGCGGAAGAGAGAGGTGAGAACGCGGTGCGTGATCGTCGCGCCGACCTGCGATTTGATGTCGTCACCGATGATCGGAACGCCGGCGTCCTGGAACCGCTTGTTCCAGTAGTCCTCGCGTGCGATGAACACCGGCATGCAGTTCACCATCGCGCATCCGGCGGCCATGATCTGCTCCGCGTACCACTTGACGGCGTCCTCGGAGCCGACCGGAAGGTAACAGACGACGACGTCGACCTTGCGCTCCTTGAGAATGCCGACGATGTCGTCGGTCGGCCCGTCATCCTTCTCCACGATCTCGGAGAGGTACTTGCCGATGCCGTCGAGCGTCATGCCGCGATTGACCGTGACGCCGGTCTTCGCGACGTCGGCGAACTTGATCGTGTCGTTCGGATGCGCCCAGATCGCGTCGGCGAGATCGACGCCGACCTTGCCCTTGACGACGTCGAACGCCGCCACGACTTCGACGTCACTGATGTGGTAGCCACCGAGGTCGACATGCATCAGGCCCGGGACGAACTCGTCCGCCTTCGCATCCTTGTAGTAGGTCAGCCCCTGCATGAACGAGTTCGCGCAGTTGCCGACACCGATGATCGCGACGCGGACTTTCTCCTGCTGCCGCGCGCTGCCTGTTCCGTTCGCTTCACTCACGATTGTTCTCCTTGAATAAGTTGCTTGCGGACGTGCAGTACGCGCTGAGCGACCGTCACCCACGCCGTTGCGGCGAGAAGCACGAGCGCCCAGGGCAGCACACCCCAGGGTGCGAGGACGAGCCCCGCGGTGATCACGACGACACGCTCGGCACGTGAGCCGATGCCCACGTCGCCACGCAGCCCGAGTGCCTCGGCCTTCGCGCGCGTATAGGAGACGAGGAACGACCCGGCCACGCCGGCCATCGCGACCGCGACGAACACGGGGCGATGCTGCGTCGCGAGGACATAGGCGATCGCGGTCAGCATGAAGCCTTCGCTGACCCGGTCGGTTGTGGAGTCGAGGAACGCGCCGAACGGTGTTGTCTTGCCGCCGGCACGGGCGAGTGCGCCATCCAGGATGTCGAGCAGCGACCCGGCGACGAAGACGGCGGCGGCGAGCCAGTAGAAGAGGATCTCGTTGCGGCCTTCGAAGAGAACGAGAATCGAGGCAGTTGCACAGAGCGCGACACCGCTTGCAGTCAGCGCGTTCGGTGTTACCCGGGTGCGGGTGAGGCCGACGACCGAACGTGACGCGAGGCCGCGTGCTCCCGTCGTATAGCCGTGCTTGATCGCTGCGGCTCTACTCACAGGCGGGACCGTAGCAGCGCCTCTCTCCGCGCCCGGCTGCGGGTCGGCAGGCGGTCGGTTAGGCCGGACGAACGGCAAGCGTCGCGCGGATCCGGCCGTTGTAGACAACGACCATCGCGAGGAGCGCGACGGCGACGCCGGCCATGCAGTCGAGCCAGAAGTGATTGCCCGTTGCCATCACGGCGAACCAGACCCAGACGGGCCAGGCTGCCCAGAACGCCTTCGCCCAACGGCTGCGGCAGAGACCGAACATGACGACGCCGACGATCAGGGCGTCCGCGGCGTGCAGGCTCGGCATCGCTGCGTACGGGTTGGCGGCCAGGCTGACGAGCCCGTCGCGGTGCTGGTCTGCGAAGCCGACGCCGAGGAGCCGTGGGGGCGCGGTCGGCACGACCACGTAGCCGACGAGGCCGATCAGGTTGGCGAGCAGGATCGAGTTACGAAAGCCGGTGAACGCGTCGTTACGCCGCAGGTAGACCCAGAGCACGGTCAACCCGACGACGGTGAACTCGGAGTTCCAATACGTCCAGGAGACAGCAGTCTCGAGCAGGTGCCGCTGATCGACGAAGTTCTGCAGCGTCAGCTCGTAGAGGCGATGGGTGACGTGCGTCTCGAAGTCGACGACGGCGCGGCCGTTCGCGAACGCAACGGATGCCGGCTTGCGATCCGCGAACCCACGTGCGAGCTGATAGAGCACGGCGAAGCCGAACCAGATCCCGAGCTGGCGACCGAGATCCGCCCAGCCCCCTGGAAGATGACGCCGCCCTGCTGCGATCACACCGGACACGACCCCGGGATTGTAACCGGCATACCGGGGGCTGCCAGAGCCGGATCGGGTAGGAAAACGGTGGCTTTACCCGCCGATGTAGCTCATCTCGACCTTTTCGAGCCCCACCGTCGCCGATGAACGGAGATCGGAGTAGCGGTCGGTGCGTACCCCCCAGATGCCGCGGATCGCCTCAGCAAGCTCGGCGTCGGACGCGCCGCTCCGCACGAGAGCGCGGAGATCGGTGCCGCGAACGGCGAACAGGCAGGTGAAGATCTTGCCCTCTGCCGAGAGCCGTGCGCGCGTGCAATCGCTACAGAAAGGCTGTGAGACCGATGCGATCACGCCGACCTCACCCCGCCCGTCGCGGTAGCGCCACCGCTGGGCGACCTCGCCGCGATAGGCGGGCTCGGCAGGCTCGACGCCGAACGCGTCGTCGAGCCGCGCGACGATCTCTCTCGCGGGCACGACATCGTCCAGGCGCCAGCCGTTCGTGTGACCGACGTCCATGAACTCGATGAAGCGCAGCGTCGGCCCGCTCTCGCGGAAGAACCGCGCCATCGGAACGATCTGATCCTCGTTGACGCCGCGCTTGATCACGGCATTCACCTTCACGGGGAGACCCGCCGCGAGCGCGGCGTCGATCCCCTCGAGCACGCGTTCGACGGGAAAGTCGACGTCGTTGAGCGCGCGGAACGTTGCGTCGTCGAGCGCGTCGAGGCTGACGGTGATCCGGTTCAAACCGGCATCGGCGAGCCGCTGCGCCTTGCCTGCGAGCAGCGAAGCGTTGGTCGTCAGAGTCAATTCGACGCCGAGCTCCGCGAGCTGCTCGATCAGCCGCTCCAGGTCGCGCCGCACGAGCGGCTCCCCGCCGGTGATCCTGATCTTCTGCGTGCCGATGGACACGAACGTCTTCGCGACGCGTGCGATCTCCTCGAAGCTCAAGAGCTCCCGGCGCTCGAGGAACCGGTGATCGCGGCCGAACACCTCCTTCGGCATGCAATAGGTGCAGCGGAAGTTGCAGCGGTCGGTCACGGAGATCCGCAGATCCCGCAGTGGCCGGTCGAAGGTGTCACGCGCGTCCATTTGGGGAACGGTAGCCCTACAGAGGTGGGACCGGCTCCGATTGACGGAGCCCGCCCCCCGCAACAAGCTGAAAGGGGTCAGACCCATGGACGACCGCATCGAAGGCAAGCTCAAGGAAGGCGAAGGCAAGCTGACCGGCGACAAGGGCACGGAGGCCGAAGGCAAGGCGCAGAGTGGCCTCGGCAAGGCGAAGGACGCGGCCGGCGACGTGGCGGATGCTGCGAAGGACAAGGTCGACGACCTGAAGGACTGAGCTCCGCCTTCGGCGTCCGGTACCCACGCGGTGCCGGACGCCGTTTGCTGTCGCAGCGCGATCCTGGTAGATCGCGGGGGTGCCTGCGATCGACGAAGTCCTACCGCGGTTCGATGCGAGGGAGGTGCACTCCGTGCAGCTCGAGCTTCCCGCAGACCAGGCGATCGCACTCGCGCTCGGTACGCCGGTCGTATCCGATCCGCTCGTTCGCGTGCTCTTCCGGATCCGTGGCTTGCGCGACAGAGGAACGATCGGCGATGCAATGACGCGACTCGGTTTCGGAGAGCTGATCCGTCG
>JACDGR010000316.1:1367-4241 GCA_013821525.1 Actinomycetota bacterium | reverse complement strand
GCGCCGTGACTCGTCGTGACGACAAGCGACCGCTGCCCGTCAACGTCCTCGTCGGGGCGTTACAGGACAAGGTACACGTCGATCTGGGGCCGTCGCGAGCGGCGCGGAGCACCAAAGAGCCCGGCGTGAATTCGGGCTATCACTGTGGATTGTGCGGCGGCAAGGGGCACTCGGCGCGCTCGAATAGCTGCGGCATGACCCGCGCCGAGCGCAACGAACGCGAGCGGCAACGCAAGCTGGAAGCGTCCAGGGCGAAGCGGGATAGGCCGTGATCCGTAAGCTCGACGAGTTTGAGCTGCGCGAGATCGTCGATCGCAAGCTCGTCGCGTTGCTGCGTTTCTTGGCGCTGTCGGCGAGGGAGAATCCGAGCAAGACGGTGACGCCGGAGGATTTGGATCACTACGCGAACTGCATCGAGAGGCAGATATGATCAGACCATGCTCCCCTCGCGAGGCTGTTCTCCGCGCATTGTCCGTCGTCGGCAAAGGAGGTCAGTACCTGTTGGGTACAGGGGACTACCGCCCGCGCATGGTCGGTGACAAGCTCGTCGATCTGCCGTGGACCGATCGCGCGGGACAGAGCGGATCGGACTGCGCTGGTTTCGCGATTTCGTGGTGCTACAAATTGCCGAGGCACCGGCCGGGTTTCAACCGCGGCCCGTGGTCGAGCGTCTGCGATGATCTGAATTGCAATAGTGCGCTTGAAGATGCCCAGCACAAACGCGAGCTGTTCATGCTCGCGTCGCAGCCGATGATGGGCGACCTGCTCGTCTACCCGTCGTTCACGATCGTGGCGGGCGACGGGACGCACCACAATTTTATCGGGCACGTCGGGATCGTGGTCGGGACATCGCATGTCGCGGACTGGAATCCGTTGCAGCCGCGGTACGACTTGCTCGACGTTGCGCAGTGCCACGGGCCCAACGGATTCACGCCGGGCGTCGTGCGGACGGACGGATCGATCTGGTCGCATCATTCGGCGGTGTGGCCGAAACCTGAGCACCGCAGCTGGATGATCAGGGCGCTGCCGTGATCAGCGACGGTGCACTACTCGCACTGATCATCGACGACGAAGCCGCGATGCGCCTACTGGTCGCGTGGGGCATTTAGCTGCCTCGATTACTCTTTGCTGTCGGGATAGATCAACTTGTTCGCGTCCTCGTCGTCGGCCCAAAACCGCTCGACGAAATCGACGAGCGCGCACATGTCCGCGTAACTCGCGCGCTGCAGCTTGTCGACGAGCAGCTTGCCCTGGTCGTCGCTGACACCGTGATGTACTCCGTAGCCCTTGTGCAGCCGGAATGTGTCGGCGATTTCGGCCCAAACGATCGAGAGCCGCGATGCGTCTCGCTCGTCACCGGTGCCAAGTCCGAGTAGTCCTCCGTTGAGCACGTCGCAGCAAACGGCGAGCTCGCCGTGAGACAGATCGAGCGCCGCGAGGTGTCGGCGGCATACCTCGTAGTAGCGATTGATCGCGCCGCGAATTGCATCGGCGCGGCCATACTCGCGATCGGAATCGTCGTCAGCCTTGCGAGTGCGGCGATCGATTTCCGCGAGCAGATCGTGTGAGAGGCGTAGAGAGACGGGACGGTCGGAGGCCATGGCGATCCTATGCTGCCTTGCGGCGGGTGCGAGCTGTCTTGGCGGGCGGGCTGTCGATCTCGAGCAGCGCGAATCGCTGCGACGAGTCGTCGTTGGTGAGATCGGGCGCGACTGTACGAGGTGCGTCGTCTGTCTCGATCGGGCGAGCATCGTTGGCGACCGGCAACGGGCGACCTGTACGGCCAGCGGTGAGCGTTGCCTCTCGCTGTGCGAGACGGGCAGCGCGCTTGGCGACGTGCGCGATCAGCGGCGCGAGATCCGCCTCGGCACGCGCGCGGAGTTGCGAGACGGCGTCAATCAGGTACTCGGCGGCGAGCTCGGTACGGCAGGCTCGGTGCGATTTCAGTCGCGGGCACTCGTTGCCGTACTCGCCGCCCCACCGTTTGCCGAGGACATCATTGAGGACGACCGCCTCACAGATCAATTCGGGGACGATCTCGACCGCGTAGACGTAGCAGCTCGGTGCGGCCGACAACCCAATCTCGAGCTGCGCACGGGGCCAGTCGATCTCGGCGGCCCATTCCGCGCCCACGACCGGGGCGTCTTGCGGGGAGGCCTCCGTGATCTCGACGATCGCCGTCAGCCCCAGCCCGAGCGCGACCTCGGCGCGATAGAGCGGGGCCGTTACAGCGAGGGTCACGCGGCCACCGCCTGCGAGGACGCTGCGACGTGCTGTGCCTCGTGCTTAGTGGAGCAGCCATTGCGGACGAGCTTGAGGATCGAGACGATCCGGCTCTTTGGGTTGGCGGCGCGGTAGGTAGACGTCATCGGTAACTCCTGTCGGTGTGGAATCATCTTCCGACAAGAGAAACATTATCACAGCTGTACACGCCGTCAATACGTAATCGACACGAATTGTATACGTACGCCTAACCCCGCGTACGGCAAGGGTTACTTGCCCAGCTTCTCGCGGAGGGCGGCGATCTCCTCGTGGTGAGGGGTGGGGAGGGACTTTGGTGCAATTTGGTGCACGTCACTGACATTTTCGACACTCGAGCCCATGGAACCCCTTGTTTTCGTTGTCATCGCGTGTCACCAGATAGCGCTGTCAACGGGTTCGAATCCCGTCGGGGTCGCTCTTAAAACCGCTCCAAACATGCTCTAGCTACCGTTATACGCGACTGCACCAAACTGCACCAAGCGCCCCTCGAGCGTTGAGACTTTGAGCTTTCCGATCTCGGCGCATAGAGACTCCCAGGGGATCGACGAGTAGACGTCGAGGATCTCATTCGCCTTGGGGCCGTGCGTGACGAGCCGCAGGAGGCTATCGATC
>JACDGR010000316.1:0-1357 GCA_013821525.1 Actinomycetota bacterium | reverse complement strand
CTATCGATCGCACCGTCCGAGCGAGCCAGCGTGATCAGGGTACGGCGCAGGTCGTGTCCTCGACGATTCCTCGTGGCGCCTGCCTTGACGCGCAGGCCGAGCCGGGCGAGGTCGAGCTTAAATTGCTTCTGCGACTCGTCCGCCTTGCGGCGCCTGCCAGCCAGTGTCGAGATGATCATGTCATCCGGACTCGGCGCATGACCGTAGGTGTCCTTCCAGCCGTGCAGTTTCCAGGCGGCGAGGATCTTCGCGAGCGTCGGATGGACGGGTACGGATCGCGGGATGCCGGTCTTGGTCTTCGCAAAATGCAGCGCACCGAGCGGCGTCGCAGCCGGATCGTACTGCGCCCACGTCAGTCGCGAGACCTCGCCGTGTCGTCCCGTGAAGAATTTGAGCGCATACATCACGCGGCGGTTGAGCGTGATCCGCTCGTCCGAGATTAGCTGCTCGACCTCCGAGCGCGTGAAGATGGCCTGCGGTCGCCACGTCGGATCCTTGTCGACTTTTTGGGGCAGCACCCCGCGCTCGTAGACCACGGGGTTGCTCAAGATCAACTCCTCGATCAGCGCGCTCTTGAACATCGTGTGCAGCACGCCAGAGACCTCGCGGATCGTCTTGGGCGACAGGTTCGGGTTGCCTCGTAACGTCATGATGAGATCGCGCATGTGGCGCGGCTTGACGTCGGCAATCGGCATCTCACCAAGATGGGGGAGGGCGTGCTTCTCGATGCGCGTCCGATCATCCTTGACCGTTGCCGTCTTACGCCTGTCGAGCCATGACGCGGCGTAGAGCGCGACAGTCAGCGGACCATTGGCGTCGTGCTTGATCGCGCGCACTCGAGCGATATCACGGTCGGTGTTCGCGGCCCACTTCTTGGCTTTCTCTTCCTCGCCGACCACGAAATCGGTTCGGACCTGCCTCCACTCGCCATCGATATCGCGGATCCTCGCGTAGAGCCTGCGACCGCGCGCGAGTATCGAGGACATCATCGGGTCTTACCACCAGCCATCAGCAGCAAGCGCGCCTTGGACCCAGCGGCATTGGGCGCGTCGGCTAAAATCGCGGCATCCGGAGCGATACGAATTGCACGCCCGATCCGCGTGACCTCGAGACGGTTTTCGCGGATCGCTGCGCGCACCGTCGAGGGCGAGATTTGGTAGCGAGCGGCGTAGCTGGTGACCGAGACGAGCGACGGCGCGGTGGCCGGTTTCACCTTGGCGAGCTCGTCGCGAATCAGCGCACGGATTGTGTCTTCGAGGCTCACCCCTCCCCCCCCACCCCTCGCCGCGTCGGCGGTGGTTGTAAACAGCGGGCCGTCGCCACCGCGTCGGCTCTCGTGGATCGCGTACCTCATGAT
>JACDGR010000018.1:16605-20022 GCA_013821525.1 Actinomycetota bacterium | reverse complement strand
CACCCGCGAGCGCAAGGGTGCGCGTCGAGTCGGTGAGAGCCGGGATCGTCGAGTCCGGGCAGAGCACGATCCAGCGCCCCTGCGTCGCGGCCCCGTTCTGGACGACCAGGTCCGAAAGCAGGGTGTCCGATTGCCAGCCCTTCAGGAACCCGGTCGCACAAATCACCTGGAAATCGGGTGAATGCTCACCCCGCGACGTCTGAACTTCCTCTGAGCCACGTCTGAGCTTGCTCTGAGCTTCCTCTGAGCTCGTGGTGAAACGCCCCTCCGCGATGGCGGCCCGAATGGGCTCGTCCCAGGCGGCCCCCCCGGGGTACGACGCCGCTGAGAGCTCGCGCAGGCGTGCTGCGCGCCGCTCGTCCGAGGAGGCGTGGAAGGCGGCGAGGCCGCGCTTCGAGAAGAGGGGGCGCGGCACGTTCAGCGGGCGGCGGAGCGGCTCTCTGCGGCGGATCGAGATGACCTCGCTGCCCGCGGCGAGCGCGTTCAGCCATTCGGTCGCCGCTGCCATCCCTGCGCCGACTACCGCGACCTTCGGCGCGTAATCGTGCGGCTCGTAGGAGTGCACAGCGTCCGCCAGCTCCGCGGGGCGGGCGAGACCCGGATGACCGGTGGCGACGAGCACGTGCCTGAACGTTCCCGCACCGTCCAGGTCGAAGCCCCCGGCGACCGGTGTGACGCGACCGATGCGCCGCTCGTTGAAGCTGTGCGACCAGCCGCTGCGCGCGAGCACCTGCTCTGCGTGCGCGAGGAACTCGTCGACGGTCGGGTGGTAGCGATCGAGCGCCGAGGCGAGCAGCGGCGCGGGCGTGCGACGCCGCACTGCCTCTCGCACCGCAAGCCCGGGGAACGCTGTAGCCGCAAGGTGACCGTCGGACTCGGAACGCATCACCCGCTGCCGGATCGCCCCCGCGCGCGTGCGCCAGGCCTCCGTGGGATCCTCGTGGGTGCCGAAGACGGCGATCTCATCCGGCTGCACGCCACCGTGCCGCAGCGTCGCGTAGGTCGCGAGCGCCGCGAGGCCGCTACCGACGATCGCGCATTGCATGATGGGGCCGACCCGACCGCACGCCTATTTGACGGAGCCGGCGAGCAGTCCCTGTACGAAGTAGCGCTGGAAGGCGAAGAAGACGCCCAGCGGGATGATCAGTGACATGAACGCGGCGGGCGCGATGATGTCGATGTTCGATCCGAACTGACGCAGCTGGCTGAAGATGTCGACGGTGATCGGCTGCGTATTGCGCGCCATCACCAGGGCGACGAGGAGGTCGTTCCAGGTCCAGAGGAACTGGAAGATCGCGAGCGAGGCGATCGCCGGCAGGCCGAGGGGCAGGATCAACTTCAGGAAGATCCGGATCTCTGATGCGCCGTCGATGCGCGCAGACTCGAGGATGTCCTTCGGTATCCCGATGAAGAAGTTGCGCAGCAGGAAGATCGCGAACGGAAGTCCGAACGCCGTGTGGAAGAGGATCAGCCCGAGCACCGTGTCGTAGATGCCGAGGTGGTTGTAGAGCGTGAAGATCGGGATCAGGCCCATCTGCAGCGGCACGACGAGCATCGCGATCACCGCCACGAACAGCCAGTCGCGCCCGGGGAAGTCGATCCACGCGAATGCATAGCCGGCGCTGGCTGCGATCAGGATCGGCAGGATCGTCCCGCCGATCGCAATCTCGGCGGTGACGACGAGCGCGTGCGGGATGTCGGTGTTGTTCCAGACGTTCGCGTAGTTCGCCCACGTCGCGAGATGCGGGCTCGAGATCACCTTCCACCAGCCGTGCGTCGCGAAGTCCGACGGCGAGAGAAGCGAGGTGAGGAACAGCCCGAGCGCAGGCATCAGCCAGAGGATCGCCACGAACGCGAGGAACAGGTGCACGGGCAGGCGTGTTGCGAAACGCGCGATGCGCGCGGGCACTGCCTCGCTCGGGTCGCGGACGACGACGGGCGCTTCGGCTTCGTACGTGGCCATCAGTGTCCCTTCCGGTGATGTTGCTGATGCACTGGGTCGTCAACACCAAGCGATGCAAGGACGCAGGGAGCGTCAATAGCTTCAGCTATTGGCGCGACCGAGGACGCGGCAGCGCGCCGCGTGATGGCGGGCCAGGGCGCGGCAGACCTCGTTGGGAGGGACACTAGACCTCTCTTCTGAAGCGGCGCACGTTCAGGAGCAGCACCGGGATGACGAGGATGAACAGGAACACGGCGATCGCGGAGCCGAGACCGAAGTCGTTGCTGCCGCCGAAGCTCTGCCGCCACATCTGCACGGCGATCACGGACGCATCCGACTGCGTCGATCCGGGCGCGATCGAGATGATGATGTCGAAGACCTTCAGGACGTTGATCAGCATCGTGATGAAGACGACCGAGAGCACCGGTGCGAGCAGCGGCACCGTGATCCGACGGAAGACCTGCCACTCGCTCGCGCCGTCGGTACGCGCGGCTTCGAGCACCTCGCGTGAGATCGCCGCGAGACCGGCGCCGATCACGACCATCGCGAAGCCGGCCCACACCCAGATGTAGGCGATGATGATCGACGGAGTGATCAGCTTCGAGCCGAGCCATGAGACGCCGCCGAACGGCGCTGCGAACGTGGCCGAGTCGAGCTTCGCCTGGTACCCGGACCCGGTGATCTTGTCGAAGGTGAACGAGCCGTCGTCGGAGGTCGAGGTGCTCTGCACCTGCTTGCCCGACGAGTCGAGGAGGTCGACCTTCGCACCAGGGATCCCGAGCTCACCTTTCTCGACCTTGCCCGGGGTGCCACCGCCGGGCGAGAAATCGCGCCAGACCGTGCCCGTGATCGCATCGTGCTTCGCCGCCGGCTGGACGGCCTGCTTGGCTGCGGCCGGAACCTGGTCCGGGGGGATCGCGGTCAGACCGAGAGCGGCGACGCCGCCCGCCCCGAGCGGCTTCTTCAGCACGTATCCGCTGTTCGCGTTTCCGGTCAGGGTCGGCGTCGAAGGGTTGGCCTGCTGCAGAACGCCCGAGGAGGAGAACCAACTCCTGACCGCGCCGATGCCTGCGTTGACGGCGCCCTGGTTCGGATCCTTGATGTACATCACGTGCCAGATGACGCCGGTCGCGAAGAGCGAGATCGCCATCGGCATGAAGACGATCGTCTTGAACGCGACGGCCCAGCGAATGCGCTCGGTCAGCACCGCGAAGATGAGGCCGATCGCCGTCACCGCAGCCGGTGCGACGGCGATCCAGATGGCGCTGTTCTTGATCGCCGTGACGAGGATGCTCGTCGTGAAGATCGCCTTGTAGTTGTCGATCCCGACGAAGCCGCCGTTCTTGCCGAAGAAGCTCCGGTAGATCGTGTAGGCAGTCGGATAGACGATCCAGAGGCCGAGCAACACGGCCGCAGGCACGAGGAACCCGAGCGCGACGGCATGACGCCGGAGCGCGCCCGGGCCGCCCGTCGGT
>JACDGR010000018.1:0-16595 GCA_013821525.1 Actinomycetota bacterium | reverse complement strand
GTGGGGCCGCCACAGGGGGCGGCTCCACCGCGATGCCTCCGGAGCTTCCGCTCACTTACTTCCCGGTCGCGTAGGCCTTCGCTGCAGCCGTCTCGAGCGACTGTGCGATGCCGTTGACGTTGCTCGGGGTCTTCAGGAAGTCCTGGAAGATCTTGAACTCGCCCTGGCCGACCGTGCCGCCGAACGACGCCGGCTGGAGGTCGGAGAGGTCGAAGCGGAACGTCTTGGCCTGCCCGATCGCCGTGGCGGTCGTGCGGGTGATCTCATCGGGATACGCGCTCGCCGGGACGGTCTTCGCGGGTGCGGAGTAGCCGCCGAGCTTGGCCCAGATGGTCTGCGCCTCGCCCGTCGAGAGATAGTTGACGAGGGCGCGGATGGCCGGCGTGTCGCGGAACATCATCAGTTCGTCCCCGCCGCCCTCGACGACGTTCGTGCCGCTCGAGCCGACAGCCGGGAACGGGAACACGTTGTAGCCCGTGACAGCCTTCAGCTTGTTCGACGACGCGACGACGCCAGGAACGAAGTCGCCCTCGATCACCTGCGACGCCTTCGGTGCGGTCGAGAACACGTTCGAGACGGACGTCGGGAAGTCGGTCTGCAATGCGCCTGCGGTGCCGCCGACGATATTGCCCGAGTCGCCGAGCACGCCGGACATCGTCGTCAGCGCCTTCTTGACTGACGGATCCGTCCACTTGATCGTGTGCTTCGAGAGCTTGTCGTACATGTCAGGACCGGCCTGGCGGAGATATATGTTCTCGAACAGGTCGGTGAGCGTCCAGCCGTCAGCGCCGCCGATCGAGTAGGCGGAAGTTCCGGACGCCTTCAACGTCTTCGCGTCCTTGAGGAAGTCGGCCCACGTCGTCGGGGGCTTGACACCCGCGTCGCTGTACGACTTGACGTTGTACCAAACGGTCGACTTGTTGGCCGCCTTGATGATCAGGCCGTACAGGTTGCCCTTGATCTCGCCGAGCTTCTCGATGTCGGCCGGGTAGTTCGCGAGGACCGTCGCTCGCGCGAAGTTCATCTTCTTCAGCGCGCCCTTCTTCTGGAAGTCGCTCACGAGCCCCGGCTGCGAGACCGACGCGAGGTCCGGCGGGTTGCCGCCCTGCACCGCAGTCGAGAGGACGGTCGGTGTGTTGTCACCCGTCGAGCGATACGTGACCTTGACCTTCGGATACTTCGCTTTGAAGCCGTTGAGCACGGCCTGGAAGTGCTTCTGCTCGTCGCCGGTCCACACACCGACGATCTGAATCTTGCCGGAGACGCTGGTCGATCCCGATGCGGTGGACGTGCCGCTCGTAGTGGTGTTGCTGCTGCTCGAGGACTTCTTGCTCCCGCACGCCGAGAGCGCAAGGAGCGCGACGACGAGGAGCGCAACGAGCGTGAGTGTTTGACGCTTCACGAAGGTGCTCCTTTCGAGGGTGACGTGCTGTCGTAGATCCCCATGCCGCTCTCGGGGTCGAAAAAGTGAAGTGCGCGGGTGTCGACGACCGCTTGCACGATCTCGCCGACCTTGATCCGTGAGCGCGCGCCGAAGCGACCGACGATCACCGCCTCGTCATCGCGCACGCCGATTTGCTTCTCGGTGCCTTCGGCGCCTGCGTCCTTCGCGAGCTCGCGCATCTCCTCGGTCTCGGCGTGTGCGCCCTTGATCGAGAAGTGCGCCATGATCTCGGAGCCGAGGGCTTCGCGGAGCTCGAGCTTGCCGTTGAGCGTGCGGTGCGCAGGGGTGTCGGTCTCGAGCGCGGCGTCCTCGAGGTCTTCGGGGCGGATACCGAGGATCACCCGTCTCCCCTCGAACGACTTCAGTCCCGGCCGCTGCTCGGTCGTCTCGGCGCCGAGCGCGATCGTCTGGTCGCCGATCTGGGCGCCGATCCCGCCGTTCACCTGCACGATCTGCGCGTCGAGCATGTTCATCGACGGGCTACCAATGAACCCGCCGACGAAAACGTTGACGGGACGGTCGTACAGCGTCTGCGGGTCGTCGACCTGCTGGATCTCACCCTTGCGCATGACTGCGACCCGGTCGCCCATCGTCATTGCCTCGACCTGGTCGTGCGTGACGTAGACCGTCGTGACGCCTAGGTCTGTCTGGAGCTTTGCGATCTCGGCGCGCATCTGCACCCGCAGCTTCGCGTCGAGGTTCGAGAGCGGCTCGTCCATCAGGAACGCAGCCGGCTCGCGCACGATTGCGCGTCCCATCGCGACGCGCTGACGCTGCCCACCCGAGAGGGCGCGCGGCTTTCGCTTCAGGTAGTCGTCGAGGCCGAGGAGCGAGGAGGCACGCTTCACCCGCTGATCGATCTCGTCTTTGGACATCTTCTTCAGGCGCAGGCCGAACGCGATGTTCTCGTAGACCGAGAGGTGGGGGTAGAGCGCATAGCTCTGGAAGACCATCGCGATGTCGCGATCGCGAGACGGCATGTGGTTGACCACGCGGTCGCCGATCTTCAGGACGCCCTCGGAGATCTCCTCGAGGCCCGCGACCATGCGCAGAGCGGTGGTCTTGCCGCAGCCCGACGGCCCGACGAGCACCATGAACTCGCCGTCGGCGATTTCGAGATTGATGTCGTTCACAGCACGTGTGCCGTCCGGATAGATCTTGCTGACCCGCTCGAACGCGACTTGCGCCATTTCCCTCACCTCCCGTCTCCGATTGGTGAGAACCCGAAACGGGGTCGTTCGCCGCCCCTCTACGCCGCGAGTCGCTCCGAGACCGGCCCGGCGCGCAGCGGCGTTGGCTGCGCGCGCGGCGGTCGCTTGACCGCGTAGACGCCGGTCGCCGTCAGCGCGATCGCGCTCGTCCCGCCGACGAAGAGCGCCAGCTCGGTGCCCCCCGTGTCACACATCCAGCCGACGAGTAGCGCACCGAGCGGGGCCAGGCCGTTCCAGGCGTAGTAGTAGAGCCCGAGCACCCGGCCCCGGATGTAATCCGGGCTCGCGAGCTGGATCGCCGCGTTCGAGTTCGCGCTGTAGCTCGTGAAGAAGACGCCGCAGACGAACAGGAGCACTCCCGCGGCAATCGTCGAGTGCATCGGTGCGAGCACGAGCTCGGCCGCGCCGAACCCGGCCGCGCCACCGAACATCCATCTCCACCGCGTGCCGGGGATGGCGGCCGCCGTCAGCGCGCCCACGAGCGCGCCGGCGCCGAAGCAGGCCGAGATGATCCCGAAGGTGCGAGGCCCCGCGGCAAGCGTGTCCTTCGCGAGCAATGGCAGCAGAATGTTGAAGTTGAAGCAGACCGACGAGAACACGACCATCATTCCGAGGATCACGAACACGGTGCGGTTCGAGCGCGCGTAGCGGAGGCCTTCGCGCGTGCCGCGCCATAGGGTCGGCCGGCGCCGGTCGACGAGCGGGAAGAGCTCGCTGACCCGCATCGCGAGCAGGCTGCCGAGGACTGCGAGGAAGCTGACCGTGTTGACCGCGAAGCACCAGCCCGCTCCGACCGCAGCGATCAGAACGCCTGCAAGCGCCGGTCCGAAGATGCGGGCGATATTGAAGAGGCTCGAGTTGAGCGCGATCGCGTTCGGCAGCTCGTCCCGCCCGACCATCTGGAACGTCAGGTTCTGACGCGACGGGGCGTCGAACACGAGCGCGGTTCCGGTCAGCGCTGCGATCGCGTAGACCTCCCACAGCTGCACGTGACCGAGCAGCGTGATCACCGCGAGGATCGCGGAGAACAACATCTGCACCGACTGGGTCGCGATCACGACGCGGCGGTTGTCGAAGCGGTCGGTGACGACGCCCGCCATCAGACCGAGCAGGGTGAACGGGCCGAACCGGCAAACGGTGAGTAGTCCGACCGCCAGACCGCGCGAGTGTGGGGCGAGCTCGACGACGAGCCACGCCATCGCGATGTTCTGCATCCACGTCCCTGCCACCGACGTCAGCTGGCCGCCGAAGAAGAGGCGGTAGTTGTGGTGGCGGCGAAGGGAGGCGAAAGTCCGGGCAGACGCGAGCTTCAGCAGCGCCACTAGCTCGGCGCCTCCAGCAGCTTCTCGAGGGCAGGTAGCGCGGCTGCGATCAGCTCTCGCTCGCCCTCGGTCAAGCCCTTCAGGTGCGCATTCAGCCAGGCGGTGCGGCGCCTGCGGACATCGACCAGCACCTTGTCGCCCGCTGCGGTCAGGGTCAGTCCGATCCGGCGGCGATCGGCCGCACGGGTGCGCTCGATGAGTCCGGCGTTCTCGAGGCGCACGATGTGCCCCGACATGCCGGGTGCGGAGATCCGCTCGTTGTCGGCGAGCTCGGAGGCCGTGATCCCCGGCGAGCTCTTGATCTGGATCAGCAACGAGACCTGCCCGCCCGTGACGCCGAGGGAGTGAATCTCCCGTCGCAGCTCCCGTGAGATCCGGAGGAGGACGGGTCGCAAACGGTTGGCAAGAGCCGCAGAATCGTTGGTCGTCGGAATCATTAACCTCATTAACTATACTCGACACGTGGGGGCAGCTGCAGCGCCGGTTGCAGAGCCTCTAGATCTGCCAGGTCCCGTCCGCGACGAGGGCGACGCGGCGGCCGTTCTGCCGGATCCCGTCGGCATTCAGCTCATCCGTGCCGATCATCACGTCGAGATGGGTCTTGGAGCGGTTGACCCCGTATCGCTTCTGGCCGATCGGCACCGTGCGCGTCTTCGCGAAGCCCGATCCGAACGCAATGTGCGCCGCTGCGTTCTCGTCGAGCAGCCCGTTGTAGTAGAGGCGGCCGGTCTGACCGATGCGGGAGGAGGAGTCGACGAGCGCGATCTCGCCGAGCCGCTCGGCGTTGGGGATTGCGGCGAGGTACCGCGCGAGCCAGTCGCGATCGGCCGCGCGCTTCGCCTTCAGCCGCACGAGACGACCGTTGCGAAACTCGCCAGAGAGATCTTCGATCACGCGACCGCCGAAGCTGCGCGGGCGGGAGCAGCGGAACGTGCCCTCGGACGCTGCTGCGTCGGGGGAGATGAAGCACTCCTCGGTCGGCACGTTCATCGCGATCTTGCGTCCCCAGTAGTCCTCCTCGCCGCCGCCGCGCCACATCGAGTGCGGCGAGATCTTCACCCGCAAGTTGGTGCCCCGATCGTGGATGTGCACCTCCTTCAGGTCGAGCTTCGTCAGGCGCGCGGCACGGCGCCGGAGCGTCGCGAGGTGCTCCGTCCAGCCGCGGTGGCCCGGCAGATCGCTCGGGCCGAGCCGGCAGAACGAGAGCAGATCCTTCGCGAGCTGCCGCCTCGCCTGCTCGGCATCGAGATCCGGGAACACGCGCAGCGCCCACTCATCGGTCGGCCACGCGCAGATCGTTCCGCGCAAGCGCGCTTCGCGCCTGATCGCTGCGACGTGCTCGTTGTTGCTCCCGGTGTCGGCGGCGATGCGCTCGGGAGAGAGTGGCGCGACGACGTCGAGCTCGTACTCACCCATCACCTGCACGATCGCGACAGACTCCGTACCGATCGCCTTCCACTGCGCGAGCTTCCACGGCGTCTGGTGCCCGAGGGCGATCGTCGGCGCCCGCTGGATCCTGGTCGCGAACACGCGGTTGTCCTCGTACTGCACGTCGACCGCGAGCGCACCCGCCCGGTAGGCGGCCTCTGCGACCGCAACGGCAAGCTCGCGGTGGCCGAGGCTGACCATCTGGATCAGGCTGTCACCGCGGCGGAAGGCGATGCAGCCCCGCACGATCAGCTCGGCGTAGCGGCGCAGCTCTTCCGGTTTCATCGGCCCCTGCATCGCCCGGGACCGTAATGGGTACCGTCACCGCGTGCCCAATCCGCTCGACACCCTGAAGGCGCTCGGCGACCAGCTGCGGGCGCAGATCGGCGAGGAGCTCGATTTCGAGGCCCTGCGCCGGCAGGAGCCGGCTCGGCCGCTCGAGGATCTGCTCGCAGAGCTCGACGCGCTACCCGGCCTCGAGTCGGTCAAGGAGCAGGTGCGAGCGCTCGTGGCGTTCCTGCGCGTCCAGGCCCGGCGCAAGGAATCGGGCCTGCCGGAGGTGGCGACGACGCAGCACCTCGTCTTCCTCGGCAATCCCGGCACGGGCAAGACAACCGTCGCCCGGCTGCTCGCGCAGATGTACCGCTCGATGGGTCTGCTGAAGCGCGGGCAGCTCGTCGAGGTCGACCGTGCGGGCCTCGTCGGCCAGTACGTCGGCATGACTGCGATCAAGACCGAGCGCGTGATTCGCAAGGCGATCGATGGCGTCCTCTTCATCGACGAGGCCTATGCGCTGGCGCGCGAGAGCGACCGGCTCGATTTCGGCGACGAGGCGATCGAGACGCTCCTGAAGCGCATGGAGGACAACCGCCATCGCCTCGTCGTGATCGTTGCCGGCTACCCGAGGCTGATGCACCGGTTCCTCGACTCGAACCCGGGCCTGCGCTCGCGCTTCTCGCGGGAGATCGACTTTCCCGACTACTCGACCGCGGATCTCGTCGAGATCTTCTCGCAGTTCGCAACCGAGTCGTCCTACCGCTTCGGCGAGGGAGCCGAGGACGCGCTGCGCTCGATCTTCGCCGGCGCCGAGCGCGACGAGTCGTTCGGCAACGCACGCTTTGCGCGCACGCTGTTCGAGCAGGCGCTGAACGCGCAGGCGCTCCGGCTCGGCCAGGGCGACGTGGACACGCTGACGCACGCCGAGCTCGCCGTGCTCACACCGCAGGATCTGCTCGCCGGTGCGCGTGCGCTGGGCGAGGAGCCGCTCCCGCCGCAACCCGAGCGCAGCTCGTGGTTCGGGCGCAAGCCGCGCTAACGAGATCAGGCTCGGGGTCTACGCTGAAGGGCGTGAAGGGGCTCGTTGCACTCGTGGTCGCGGCGGTGGCGGCGCTCGCCCTCGCGCATGACCGGCCACACGCGGACGCAACGGCGTGCGGCATCCCGACGACCGCGCCGATCTGGGTCGACTATGCGGGGCACAGCGCGCCGATCATTCCCAAGCCGGGGATGATCCTTGCGGTCTCGTCCGGAACGGTGGTGCCCGCCGAGCTGCGCACAGCGGGCGCCGCCACCGTGTTCTTCGACCTCCATCTCAACGACCGCGTCGGCACGACTGCAAAGCCAGCGGATCCCGCGACGATCCCCGACAAGGCGAAGCGGCTCTTCGACTTCGCCGTCAGCGTCTCCGGCTGCGACCACCCGCTGATCGCCGAGAACGAGCTGTTCGGGGCCCAGACGCCAACCCCATGGAGCGACACGAACGCCCAGTACCGCGCGAACGTGCTGCTGCTGCTGCTCCAGGAGCTGGGCAAGCTCGGGGCGACACCCGCGATCACGATCGCGAACCCGCCCTACACGGGCGGGGAGGCTGCGGACTGGTGGCGGGCGGCGGCGAAGGCCGCGATCCTGATTCGCCAGGTCTACTTCACTGCGCCCGGTCCAAAGGGGCTGTTCAAGCTCGGCCCGGAAGCCGCGAGCCGCTCGATGCGCAAGGGGATGCGCGGGCTGGTCGCGCACTTCTCGGAGATCGGCATCCCGGCGAGCCGCGTCGCGCTCGAGCTGCAGTTCCAGTCCGCAGCCGGGCAAGGCGGACGGCAGGGCCTACAGCCGCGCTCGGCCTGGCTCGAGATCGTGAAGCTCGAGGCGCTCGCCGCCAGACAGGTCGCGGCCGACATGAAGATCTCGGGCATCTGGTCGTGGGGCTGGCCGAGCTTCTCGACCGCGGGCGATGATCCCGACAAGGCTGCCGCGGCGTGCGTCTACCTGTGGGCGCGCGACTCAAGGCTTTGTGACGGGCCTACGCTCGCCGGTCCCGGCTTCAACACGTCGCTCACCGAGGGTCAGATTTCTCTGCCGAAGGCGGTGCGCTGCACTTTCGGCACGCAAGCGCTCCTGAAGTCCGACGTCGGCAGGGCCGCGTCGTTGACGGGTGACCTCAACTCTGCTGCGACAGCGCTCCTCGGCCGAACGGTGCTGCGCGCCGAGGAGCCGGTCGATACGAACACGGTGCTCGCGGCCGAGCGCGCGATCGTGCGCGACCGGTTCGGTGGGAGCGGTGTGCGCTACCGGGCTGCGCTCGGCGCTGCGCAGATCACGCTCGCCGACGCACGGAAGATCATCACCGACCGGCTGGCGCGCGACCGTGTCGAGGAGCGCTTCCGTCCTCCGGCGGCGACCGCGGGCCAGATCGAAGCGTTCAGGTCGACCTACGCCGCGACGAGCGTCCGGCTCGTCTCGGCCCAACCGGCCGCGCCGTGGCTAGGTGACGCGTCGCGCGGATTCGCCGTCGAGACGATCGCCCCGGAGCAGGCGTTCACGCTCCCACAGGGGAAGCGCACGACGATCGACACGATCGACGGCAGGTTCGCGGTGCGCGCACTTGGGCCTCCGTTGCCGCTCCTCGCGCTCGCTCCACAGAGCGCGATCGCCGTCGCTCGAGGGGTGCTCGGCCGCTTCGCGAAGGACGCCGTGTATCAGCGCTGGCTCGTCGCGCACGAGAACGTGCTCATCGCCAAGGCTCTGTGTGCGCGCGACGACGTGCCCGCGAAGGGTGACGTCGATCTGACGGCGTGGGCGCCGTTCCTCGGTTCGTGAGATTCAGACGCGCGACCCGGGGAAAGGGTCTCTCGTGCGCCTCATCCTGATAGCTCTCGCCGCGCTCGCGCTTGCGCCCGCCGCGGCCGCGGGAACGATCATCGACCGGGCTGTCACCGGACTGTCGAGCAACCCCGTGTACGTCGATCCGGCCGCGACGAAGACGATCACGGCCGCTCAGGCCGCCGCCGTTCGCCAGGAGATCGAGACCAAGGGTGACGGCCCGATCTACATCGCCATCCTGCCGGCTGCAGCGCTCGACGAGGCGGGTGGAGACGCCCTCGGCATCGTCGACGAGATCCACCGGCAGCTCGGCGATCGTGGCGCCTACGCCGTTGTCGCAGGTGGGCATTTTCGCGCCGAGGCGACCGACCTGAACGGCAAGGCGGCCGACCTCGCGACGAAAGCGTTCAACGCGCATCACTCGGACGGCATCGCCCCGACGTTGACCGACTTCGTCGACCGCGTCGGCGCGACCCGTAGTGGTAAGGGCGATGGGAGCGGCGGCGGGATCCGGAGGATCGGCCTGTTCCCGATCCTGCTGCTCGGCGGCATTGCGTTCTTCCTCTTTCGCCGGTTCAAGCGGCGGCGTGTGCAGGCCGACGAGTTTCGCGAGGTGAAAGAGACGGTCCGCCAAGACCTCGTCGCGCTCGCCGACGACGTGCAGGGGCTCGAGCAGCGCGTCGAGTCGAACGAGCCCGCGAAGCACGATTACCTCGCGGCACTCGAGCAGTACGCGCGCGCGTCAGGCGCTTTCGACCAGGCGAGAAGCCCCCAGCAGCTCGCCCCGGTCGGCGAGGCGCTCGAGGAAGGGCGCTACCTGATGGCCTCGGCGGAGGCACGGCTGGACGGCAAGAGCCCGCCCGAGCGTCGGCCGGCGTGCTTCTTCGATCCGCGGCACGGCCCTTCGGTGCGAGACGTCGAGTGGTCGCCGCCCGGGGGGCAGCCTCGTGAGGTGCCCGCGTGCGCGGCCGACGCGATCCGAATCGAGGAGGGCGGGGAGCCGGATTCGCGGCAGGTGCTCGTCGGCGGGCAGGCGATGCCGTACTGGGCGGCGGGGCCGATGTATGGCGGCTATTTCGGCGGCTTCTTCCCCGGCTTGATGCTGGGCGAGCTGATGGGCGGGTTCGGCGGCTACGGCTTCGGTGGTTTCGGCGGGTACGACGGAGGTGGAGGCGACGACGCCGGCGGCGGTATGGGCGACTTCGGCGGCGGCGGAGGAGACTTTGGCGGTGGCGACTTCGGCGGCGGCGACGGCGGCGGCGGCGATTTCTAGCCTCTCAGTCGCGTAACGCGACGGAGATTCGCCGTGCGAGCCTGACCGCGACGCTCTCCTGCGGCAGCAGGTGACGGTGACGGAACGTCACTTCGATCAGCCCCACCATGAGTACCCAGACCCCGATCAGCTCGCAGACGTCCGCGAAGGTGAAGGCGACACCTCCTTCGCCCGCGCGGATCACGAGCGGATTCGAGACGACGCCGTTGTGACCGACGGCCCAGATCAAGTTCCCGAGCTGGCCGCCGACGAGCAGGCCGCAGCCGACCGCGACCGCGCGGGACGGAAGGCGCGCGAGGATCGCCATGACGACGCAGTCGAGCGCACTCAACGCGATCCAGGTGTGCGAGCGGTGATGGCCGAACTCCGGGTGGACGTGCACGGTGGCGAGCGCGACCACTAGGTCGATCGCAGCCAGGAGGATGGCGAGCAGGACGAGCATCTGCAGACGTGCGCGCACGGTCGTCCATCGACCTGTTCCTAGGGGCGGAACAGACGAGAACGAGTGACGCGCGCTGTCTACGGCGGAACGCGTCTGCGGTTCGCGTTCGCCGGTTCGATAATGGCGCGGTGGACGAGCCGCACACCTTCCTCGGTGAGGTCCCTCCAAGCGAGTAGAGCGAGGCCACGTACGCGGCGGATCGCGCCGCCGACGGCTATGTCGCGAACTTCAACCGTCTGTGGGCGTGGCGGGCGGACTTCAAGGCGGCGTTCGTCGCCCTCCGCTCGGGCCTCGTCGACACGACGTCGTTGTCGGATCGCGAGAAAGCAGTGCTGAACACCGCCGCGGCTGCGGCACGCACCGACTCGTACTGCTCCTTGGCTTGGGGGCATCGGCTTGCGAACCTGAGTGATGCGGAGACGGCAGCGAGCGTCGTCACGGATGAGGCTGCCGCTGGACTCTCGGAGCGCGAATCTTCGCTCGCGGCTTGGGCGCGCCAGGTGGTGCGCGACCCGGGTAAGACGACGCAGGACGACGTCACTCACCTGCGCGAGGTCGGTCTCTCGGACCGGGAGATCTTCGAAGCGACGGCGATCGTCGCGCTGCGACTTGCGTTCGCCACGATCAACGCCGCGCTTGGCGCGGCGCCGGACCGGCAGCTCGCCGATGCTGCTCCAGAGCAGCTGCGCACGGCGATCAGCTTCGGGCGCGCACCTGCGAACCACGCATCACGGCAGTGACCGGCCTCTCAACCTTCCGCGATCTCGGTGTTGATCGGCGCGTCGTGACGCACCGCAACCGCGACTGCGCCGGCCTGTAGCGCTAGCGCGAGGGCGGTCGCGAGCGCGAACGAGCTCACTGTGCCGAGCCGCTCGAGCGTCTCTGCGACGGTGAAGCAGAAGAGGCCGTACGCAAAGAAACCGACGGTGAAGCCTCGCAGGAGGCGGACTGATTCCTCCCAGCCGCCCTGTGCCTGCGTGAACGCTGCAAGGACGGGAACGACGATCGGGAACGCCGCCAGCAGGCCGCTCGTGTGCGGGCCGAGCGGGGCGGCCACGGCGGTGACGGCCAGCACCGGTACCGCTGCGCACGCCGCGCGAAGCGGTAGATCCCAGCGCGAATGGTCCCGCTCCAGGGGTGCTTGCCGTGCCGGTCTCGGAAGCATGCGCAGGGTGAGCGCGCACGCCGCGCAGGCGACGGCAAAGGAGGCCACGGGGCCGAGGCGCACCGGAACGAGCACGAGCGTCACCGCACCAAAGGCCAGCCAGCTCGCTGCGAGCGACCACCGCCAAGAACGTGTCCGGCCGACTGCGGCATACGTCAGCACGAACGCCATCAACGCGACGAGTCCGAGCGCGTTTCCGCTCGCTGCTCGCGCAGCAAACACACGCCCGCGTTCCAGTGCGAGCACGAGCAGAATCGGGCCGGCGATCACGGGCAGGCCGCCGAACGTCCCGGCCACCCGCGCGCCAAACGTGCGTGCAGCGAGCGACGCGGCGACGAGGAAGCCGGGCGCGAGGAACAGCTTCAGCGCGAAGAGCGTCACTGAGGGTGAACGCTACGCGCCGCGTGGGTTGGCTCCCGTTCGGGCGCAGCTGCCGACCGCCGCGACGAGCGCGGACACACGACCGCGGGCGGTGCGCGTACAGCGGGAGCGGCGAGACTCGAGCCCGCGAGCCTCCGATCGGCGCTAGCTGATCGCTGTGCAGGTGAGCTTGGCCACCTTCACCAAGGCTCCGCGTTCGTCGCGATCCATAGATGGCCGTCGGGGTCGGTGAAGGAGCCGGTGTAGCCCCAGGACTTCTTCTCGGGTCGCAGCACCACCGTCGCGCCGGCGTTCTCCGCACGTTCGATGATCCCGTCGACCTCGTCATCTTCGTCACACGAACACTGAAGCAGGCACTCGCTCAGTCCGGCCTTGGCGGCGGGCTGCTCGCCGAGCACCCAATCGAATCCGGTGCGTGGGATGAGCATCAGGCTGACTCCGTCGCCGAGCTTGAACTGAAGCGGCTCCGGCATGCCGTCCTTCGCGTGCTCTCCCACAGGCTCCAGCCCGAGCGCATCGATGTAGAAGCGATGGGCGCGGGCGCGCTCCTCGATCGGCAGGGTGATGATCGTCTGCAAGTCGGTTCCTCCTCGTTGTCCGTTCGAGGGTCGAGACGCTTGTCTCATCCCTGATCCGGCCCTCATGCCGAAGCGGAGCCGAAACAGGAAGAGCTCGCATGAGTGAGTTCCCATGCGAGCCCCCTATCCATGAGGCGGGAGCGACGGGACTCGAACCCGCGACCTCCGACGTGACAGGCCGGCGCTCTAACCAACTGAGCTACGCCCCCGATTCGCGGGGCAGTGTAGCTGTGTGCAGTCTCCGCGGCAGGGATCGGTTGCCCCTCGGGCGAACGAGGTTGCCTAGTGACGCGCGTCGACTGGATCGCGCTCGCGATCGCCGCGCTCGCCGCCCTCTCGGGGCTCCGGCGCGGGCTGATTGCGACGGCACTCTCCTTCGCAGGCCTGGCGGCCGGCGCGATCGTCGGCGCCCGCGCAGCGCCGCATTTCCTCTCCGGTGGGTCGCTTTCGCCGTACACGCCGCTCGCCGGCCTCGTCGGCGCGCTCGTCGGCGCAGCCGTCCTGCGCTGGGTCGCGACCCTCGCCGGGTCGTTCGCCCGCGGCGGGATGTCGGTGATCCCGCCGCTCCGCATGCTCGACTCGCTCGGGGGCCTGATCGCCGGCGCCGCGCTCGGCTTCGGGCTCGTCTGGGTTGCGGGCGCCGTGCTCCTGCAGCTTCCCGGCCAGACGAGCCTGCGCCAGGAGGTGCAGAACTCGGTCGTGCTGCAGCGCCTGAACGAGATCGCGCCGCCGCGCACCGTCCTGCGCGCGCTCTCTCGAGTCGACCCGTTCCCGCAGATCTCCGGGCCGGCGCCACCGGCCGCACCTCCCGACAAGCGCGTGCTCTCCTCGGCGCTCGTGCGCCGAGCCCGGCCGAGCGTCGTGCGCATCACCGCGACTGCGTGTGGGCTCGGCGTCGAAGGCTCCGGCTGGGTCGCGCGCGCACACATCGTCGTCACCGCCGCCCACGTCGTCGCGGGTGCTCGCGGGATTCGCGTCAACGGACACGCGGCATCGGCGCGCGTCGTCGATCGCCGCGAAGACGTGGCCATCCTGCGTGTTGCGACATTGAAAGCGCCTGCCCTCCCGATCACCGACGCGCGCGCCGGCGACTCAGTGGCGATCCTCGGGTACCCCGAGAACGGCCCCTTCAACGCACGCCCGGGTCGGGTCGGCAACACCGCCGACGTGCTCTCGCATGGCGTGCTGCGCGAGGTGACTGCGCTGAGCGGTCTCGTCCGCCACGGGAACTCCGGCGGCCCTGCGGTCAACGAGTCGGGCGAGGTCGAGGCAACGGTCTTCGCTGCCCGCATCGGCGCGCGCGCGGGCTACGGCATCCCGGCGGCGCCGGTGCGCGCCGCGCTCGCCCGTGCGAAGCGGCCGGTCTCGACCGGCAGCTGTTAAGCGAGCAGCTCTAGGACGCGCGCCGGGCGTTTGTAGGGCGGCACGACGTAGACACCGGAACACCTTTCCCGCGCCTCGATCAGCAGTTCCTTCGCATGTGCGAAGCCGAGCACCGCTGCGCCCGAGCCCGCACCGGCCAGCGCATCTTGGAGCGGCTGGGGGACGATGATCCCCGGTACCTCGTTGTGCAGGCGCAGCGCGAGGCGGTGGCTCGTCAGTGGGAAGATGCCCGCGAGCACGGGGATCGGCCACTCGCCGCCGAGAACTTCTGCGAAGCGGTCGAGGACATCGAGGTCGAAGAGGATTTGCGTCATCGCGTACTTCGCGCCGGCCTCGACCTTGCGGCGGAAGCGGGCGGCTTCCTCCTCGAGATCGTCGGCGGTCGGGTTGACCGCGACGCCGACGTAGAAGGACGTGGGTGCATCGATCGGCCGGCCGTGGTAGTCCTCGCCTCGGTTCATGCGCGTGATCAGTTGCGTCAGCCCGATCGCGTCGATCTCGTACACCCCGCGTGAACCCGGGTAGTCACCGACCTCGGGCGGATCGCCGGTGATCGCGAGCACGTTTCGCACGCCCTCTGCGTGAGCGCCGAGCAGGATCGACTCGAGACCGAGCACGGTTGAGTCACGCGTGGTGAGGTGGGGCACCGTCTCGAGGCCCGTGTCCCGCTCGATGCGCGCCGAGACCATGAGCGAGCTCATACCGGCCCGTGCCGTCGCGTTGTCATTGACATCGACGAACCTGATCCCGCCGTCGTGCAGCTGGCTCGCGACCTCGAGCAGACCGGCGGCCGAGCCACCGAGCGGCGGGTCGAGCTCGACCGAGACCACGAACTCGCCTTCGCGGAGCGCGCGGGCGAACCCCGTCTCGCGCTGCTCCTCGCCGAGCGCGACGACGAGCTCGCGCTCGGAGAACTCGAGCGGCGCCCGCGGCTTGCGCTGTGCTTCGACCGCTGCCTTGATCGCGGCGATCTCGACGGGCGTCGTGCCGCAGCAGCCGCCGATCACCCGCGCGCCGAGCTGCGTTGCGTGGGCTGCGAACTCGGCGAAGTACTCCGGTGCGGCGTGCGGGTAGATCACCCTGCCGCCCGACAGGCTCGCAAGGCCGATGTTCGGGAGTGCGGCGAGTGGCAGGTCGCCGCCCATCTGCTCCAGCGCCTCGAGCGCGGTCAGGAGACCGCTGCCGTGGTTGGCGCCGATCGCTGCCACGTCGAGTCCACGTAGACGCTCGGCTGCTTCACGCGCGCTGACCCCGGCCAGCGTCTCGGCGCCTTCATCGAACGTCATCAGCGCGACGATCGGGAGGCTCGAGACGCTGCGCACGGCCTCGATCGCATCCACGAGCTCCTCGAGGTCGAAGAACGTCTCGACCATGAACAGGTCGGCGCCGCGGCCCTCGAGCACCCCTGCCTGCTCGGCGAAGAGATCGTGGCGGACGCGCGTCGTCGCCGGCTCGCCGATCGGCCCGATTGCCCCCGCGATGAAGACGTCACGCCCGGCGACCTCTCGGGCCTCGCGGGCGAGCTTGACCGCCGTCGAGTTGATTCGCTCGAAATCGTCCTCCATGAACCGGCCGGCGAGCTTGCGCCGGTTGGCCCCGAACGTGTTGGTCTCGATCAGGTCTGCGCCCGCGTTGATGAAGCTGACGTGGAGCGAGACGACCGCCTCCGGCGCCCGGAGATTGGCTTCCTCGGGCGAGCGCAGCCGGGGCACTGCGGCCGTGATCAGGGAGCCCATCCCGCCGTCGGCGACGATCGGCGGCCCTTCGCGCAAGCGAGTCGTGAAGCGGTCTGCCACGTCTGCAGGCTAGTTGTAGTTCCTAACGAGGTTGTTCAGTCTTGAGGCCGGTGGCTGGTGGCTGAGGCTGCCGTGTCGTCGTCGGTAGTTGTAGCGGTCGAGGTAGGGGGCGAGTGCGGCGGAGCGTTCGCGTGAGCTGCCGTAGATGCGGGCGTAGGCCCATTCGTTGAGGAGCGTCTGGATCAGGCGCTCGGCTTTGCCGTTTGTGCGCGGGCGGTAGGGCCTGATGCGATGGTGTTTGAGTCCGAGTTTGCCGAGTGCCGCTGCGTAGTCGTGGGCGACATAGCAGGAGCCGTTGTCGCTCATCACCGCTCGCACCCGGACGCCGCGTTCTGCAAACCAGGCGACGCCGCGGCGGAGGAAGGCGATTGCACAGGCGGCGGTGAGATCGTCGAGCAACTCGGCGTAGGCCAGACGAGAGTGGTCGTCGATCATCACGTGCAGATACTCATAGCCGGTGGAGTAGACGTGACGGCCGGCGCTGTGGCGTGCGTGTTGGCTTTGGCGCTGACCGAGCCCGAGCATGCGATGACCGGCGCCGCGGACTGAGATCCGAGCGAGCTTTTTGATGTCGACGTGGACGAGCTCGCCCGGATGGCGCCGCTCGTAGCGGTTGGGCGGCTCAAGCGGCTCGAGCCTCGAGCGCTTACCGAGCCCGATCCGTTTCAACCACAAAGACACCGTCGACAACGGCAACTCCAGCACCTCGGCGATCTCACCCGCTGTCATCCGCAGCCGCCTCAGCGACTCAATCGCCTGCACCCGCTGATCAGGAAGTCGCGAAGGGCTGCGCTGAGGACGCGACGAGCGATCCAGCAGCGCCCGATCACCGCCGCGGTAGCGCGCAAGCCACTTCGCCGCAGTGCGAGCGCTGCACCCCGCCGCCTCCGCCGCATCCGCGAGTCGCCAGCTCTCCTCGACCACCCGCCGGCAAAGCAACAAACGGCTATGCGGACAGGTCCGACTATTAGCGTGAAGATTCATCCGGTGACCTCCTCTGGCAGCTGAGTGGCTTCGACACCCCCAGCCTCCAGAGAGGCCCGGATGAACAACGTCGTTAGGAACTACAGCTAGTC
>JACDGR010000315.1 GCA_013821525.1 Actinomycetota bacterium | reverse complement strand
CTGCAGGGACTGCGTCGCGCGGGTCTTCGCCCGGCCGTGCGCGAGCTCGCGACCGCAGTGCTCTCGCTGGCGCCGGCGGCGTTCGCGTTGCGCGGCGGGGAGCTCGCTGCCTATCACGGGGCCGAGCACATGTCGATCGGAAGCTACGAGCACGGCGTCGCGCGTCCGAAGGAGCACGAGCGCTGTGGGTCGCATCTCGTCGGGCCGATGCTGCTGACGACGGCCGCCGGCAACATCGCCGCCGAGCGGATGCCGCCGCGCCTACGCACGGCGGCGAAGGCGGTAGCGACCGTCGGCGCGCTCGCCGCCTCGACCGAGATCTTCGGCTGGATGACGCGACACCCCGAGCATCCCGTGTCACGCGCGCTCGCGACGCCGGGCCACGAGTTGCAGGAGCACCTCGGCACGGAGGAGCCGAGCCAGGATCAACTCGCAGTCGCCGAGGCGGCGCTCCGCGCGTGCCTCGCCTTCGAGAGAGCAGACGTGTGATCACCACGCGGAAGCGTCTCGATCCTTCCGTCTTCGATCTGCCGCTCGAGAAGATGCGTGCGGGGTACTACACGGACGCGTACTTCAACCACACACGCTCGACGCTCCTCCAGGACGGTCGCCACCCGGACGTCGTGATGCAGGTCTTCCAGAAGCGTCACGCGTACCTCGGCGGCATGGACGAGGCGATCGCGATCCTCAAGCTGTGCGCCGATAGCTGGGACGCGCTCGAGGTGCACGCGCTGTACGACGGCGACGTCGTCGCCCCGTACGAGCCCGTGCTGACGATCGCCGGCGATTACACGACCTTCGCGCATCTCGAGACCGTCTACCTCGGAACGCTCGCCCGGCGCACGTTGATCACCACCAACGTCGTCCACGTGCTCGAGGCGGCGAACGGCAAGCCGATCATCTTCATGCCGGCGAGACACGACCACCACCGCGTGCAGACGGGCGACGGCTACGCCGCATACGTCGCCGGCCAGGTCGTCGGTGCGCCCGTCGGCGTGACCACCGACGAGCAGGCTTCCTGGTGGGGCGGCTCGGGGCTCGGCACGGTCCCGCACGCGCTGATCGCTGCGTACGGCGGCGACACCGTCGTGGCGGCGAAGCACTTCGCCGACTGGGCGCCCGCCGACATGAACGTGACGGTGCTCGTCGATTTCGAGAACGACTCCGTGCGCACCGCGCTGGATGTCGCCCGGGCGCTCGGGCCTCGGCTCTGGGGTGTGCGGCTCGACACCTCCGAGGCGCTCGTCGACCGCTCGCTCTGGGAGGAGATGGGGGACTTCTCGCCGACCGGGGTCAACCCGCGTCTCGTGCACAAGGTGCGGGACGCGCTCGACACTGCCGGTTTCGGTGACGTGAAGATCGTCGTGTCGGGCGGGTTCACCGCCGAGAAGATCAGCGCGTTCGAGGCTGACGGCGTTCCCGTCGACGCGTACGGTGTCGGCTCGTCGCTGATCCGTGGCTCGAACGACTTCACCGGCGACATCGTCGTCACTGACGGCAAGCCGTCGGCGAAGGTCGGCCGGCACCTGCGCCCGAGCTCGCGCCTCGAACGCGTCGCGTGAGGGTTCTCTGGGACGTCGACACCCAGGTCGACTTCGTCTGCGCCGACGGGAAGCTCGCCGTTCCGGATGCCGAGGCCGCCCGCCCTGCGATGGCGCGCCTCGTCGCAGCGGCTCGTGGGGCGGGGCTCACGCATATTGCCTCGGCCGACGATCACGAGCTGACCGATCCCGAGATCTCCGCCGAGCCCGACTTCCGCACGACCTATCCGCCGCACTGCCTGCGTGGCACACGCGGTGCGGAGCGCGTCCCCGAGACGCGGCAACTCGACCCCGTGCCGCTCGGCGCCGAGGTCGTGCCGACCCGCTGGCTGCAGGGCCGCGAGTTTCTCCTGCTGAAGAAGCACTTCGACGTCTTCACGAACCCGAACACCGAGCCGCTCCTTGCCCTGCTCGACGTCGACGAGGTGATCCTCTTCGGCGTTGCGACCGACGTCTGTGACGACGCTGCGATCCAGGGCCTGACGGCGCGCGGGCGGCGCGTCACGTTCGTCGAGGAAGCATCGCGCGGGCTCGACGCCGCCCGGACAGACGACTGCCTTGCGGCCTGGCGCGCCGCCGGGGTGCGCTTTGCCTCGGTCGACGAGGTGGTCGCCGGGCTCTGATCCGTTGCAGGCCGACTTCCAGGGACGTCCGGGCTCTCAGGCGCGTGCTTGGTCAACGGATTAGGGTCGCTGGGTGCCCTTCGCGCCCGACTGGCCGCTCGAGACCGAGCGTCTCCTGCTCCGCCCCTACCGCGAGGATGATTTCGCGCTGCTCTACGCGATGCAGTCCGACGCTGACGTCGTCCGCTGGCTCTACGAGGAGCCTCGCGACGAGGAGGAGGCTCGCGCGCTGCTCGGCCGGAAGATCGCCGGGACGGAGCTTGCGGCAGAGGACGACTGGCTGAGTGCTGTCGTCACGCTACGCGCCACCGGCGAGGCGGTCGGTGATGTTGCGTTCCACTGGGTCAGCGTCGAGCATCGCACCGGCGAGATCGGATACATGTTCCACCCGGCACACCAGGGCCGCGGATATGCCACCGAAGCTGCGCGGCCGCTGCTCGACTTCGCGTTCGGTGAGATGCGTCTCCACCGCGTGATCGGCCGCACCGAGGCGCGCAACCTCGGCTCCGCCCGCGTGCTCGAGAAGCTCGGCATGCGCCTGGAGGCTCACCTGGTCGAAAATGAGTTCGTGAAGGGCGAGTGGCAGAGCGAGCTCGTCTACGCGGTGCTCGCCGGCGAGTGGGTCGGCGCGGCCGGATAGCGTGCGCGTATGAAGGCTGTCAACGGGGTGCACCACATCGGAATCGCAGTTGACGACCTCGACGCGTCGATCCCCGTCTACGCCGCGCTCTTCGGCTCGACGCTCGAGCATCGCGACACCGTGGAGGAGCAAGGTGTCGAGGCGGCCTCGCTCGCTGCCGGCATCAGCAGGATCGAGCTGCTCGCCCCGCTCGCCCCGGACACCCCCGTCGGGCGGTTCCTCGCAAGCCGTGGCCCTGGGCTCCATCACGTTGCCTTCGAGGTCGCGGATGTGGCGCTCGAGCTCGACCGGCTCCGGCGCGACGGCGTCCGGCTGATCGACGAGAGACCGCGCCGGGGGCTCTTCGGGCTGCAGGTCGCGTTCGTCCATCCCGAGGCGACCGGTGGAGTTCTGGCAGAGTTCGTCAGTGATGACCGACACTGACCGCGTCCGGATCGAGATCGCCTTCGACGGCACGCAGGTGCTTTCGATCCTCGTCCCGCTGCAGACGGCCGAGGATCTCGACCGTGCGCTCGCCGGCGACCACGACTCTGCCTACTCCTTCGAGGCCGACGACGGCCGGTACACGATCTCTCTGCGGAGGGTCGTCTACGTGAAGCGATATGCCCGCGAGAGCCGTGTCGGCTTCGGCTCCGCCGCGTAGGCGGCGGGTCGCGGGTTAGAGGCGCCGCGCGCCGGGGACTTAGAAGCCGGGATGAGCGAAGCTGCGATCCAGAAGAAGGAGAGCGAGGCCAAGAAGGTCCGCGGTCTCGTGGAGCGCGCCCAGAAGGGCGAGCGGGCGGCGCTCGAAGAGCTCTACCTGATCCACTTCGACCGGATCTACAGCTATCTACACGTGAGCGTCGGTAACCGCCACGACGCGGAGGATCTGACGACCCAGACCTTCCTGAAGATGCTCGAGGCGATCGGCAAGTTCAAGTGGCAGGCTGCGCCGTTCTCCGCGTGGCTCTTCCGGATCGCCCACAACCTCGCGATGGATCACTTCCGCGCCAACAAGCGCTGGCAGCCCGAGGAGGATGTGCCTGAGCCCGAGCCCGACGAGGACACCTCGGCGGAGGCCGGCGCCCTCGAGTCGATCGGCCGCAAATCGATGCTCGAGCTGATCGAGGATCTCTCGCCAGAGCAGCAGCAGGTGCTGACCCTCAAGTTCGTCTTCAACTTCGCAAACGGCGAGGCGGCCACGATCCTCGGCAAGACCGAGGGCGCGATCAAGTCACTGCAGCACCGCGCGCTCGCCTCGCTCCAGAAGCAACTGGAGAAGCGCGAGGCCGAGCAAGCCGACCAGACTCCTTAGCCGCAGACACGCAGTTCCACATCACGCCTCTAGTAGGACTTTGTTACTCACGGCGTGGGACGAGGACGAGTTGCTCAAGATCGACGGTCTGGTTGCAGGTGAGGCAGCGGCCGGCCCAGCAGCGCAGGACAGGCTGCAGCAGCAGCACGGTC
>JACDGR010000314.1 GCA_013821525.1 Actinomycetota bacterium | reverse complement strand
CCCACGTCCCGGAGGCGTCCGTCGTCGTCGTCGCGACCGTCGCCCACGTCGGGCCCGACTGCTGCTGCAGCTGCACCGGCGCGCCTGGCACAACCGGCTTTGACGTTCCCTCGACGCCCGACGTGGTGGCGGTCGCATCCACGCGCGGTGCCACGGCGATCTTGGCGAGACCCGCACGCACCGAGTCGAGCGCCAGGCGGTACTGCGTCGCCACGACCGGCTTGACGATCATCGAGAAGGCGCCGCTTCCACCGAGCAACAGCTCACCCGCAGAAGCCCAGCTCTGGGTCGCCGTCTTCGACTCGAGCGAGAGCGCAGCCGCGTTGCGCGCAAAGCCGGTGAGCGACAGCGCGCCACCGTAGGTAATCGTCTTCGTCGTGGGCAGCAACTGCAGAAGGACGGGAGAGAACCACGTCGAGCGCAGCTCGAGCTGTGCACGGAGCTGTGAGCCAGTCAACGTCGTCTGCAGGTCGTTCGCCGACACGACGGTGACGGTCTTCGCGCGGCCGGACGGCCCGGATTCCACCCTGAGGTCACTGATCGGAGCGTCGATCTTCAGCTGCTTCGCGACGGTCGCGGCATCGAAGAGCACCGGCCCCCAGGCGTGGTACGGCGACGCGGTGTCGTACGGATCGGCGACCGAGACGAGATACGGCACGTTGACACCGGTCGTCTCGGACGCCGACGCGGTCTTGCCGCCGGAGGTCGAGAAGAAGTACGTCGTCGCGACCTTGCCCTTGTAGAGGACGACCTCACCCTTCGTCGCGTCGACGGCGGCGCTCGCTGCGGTCGACTCGGCGTCCAGGCCGCCGTAGACCTGGCTGCGCGTATCCCCGTAGAGATCGAAGTCCCGATCCTTCGTCAGGTTGGCGAGCGCGTAGGAGCGCGCGGCGACGGACTGTGCCTTGAGCGCCTCGGGCGACCAGGTGGACGGCATCTCGGACGGGACGACGCCTTTCAGGTAGGCCTCGAGCCCGACGACGTCGACGATCTCGAGCTGCTTGCCCACTAAGGAGACGACGATCTTCCCCCGGTAGGGCTGGCCGTTGACGACGACCGGCTGGCGGCCGGTGAAGGTGAAGGGCGGCGCCAGCGTCTTCAGCTGCGCGACGGCGAGCTTCGGTGTGAGCACCATGCTCGCCGCCGGCAGGGCCACGCTCGCACCCGTCGCGTCGCGCACGGTCCAGCCGACAACCGAGCTGAGCGTGACCTTCGCGCTCAGGCGCAGCAACACGCGCACGGTGGAGACGTTCGCCGGACCGAGGGTGGTGCCCGAGTAGTAGTGGGCGAGGATTTGGTCGTAGCGCCAACCGTGCTGCGCGTACCCGTAGGCGCCCCATTGGCTCAACCCGAGCCCATGCCCCCACCCGTGCCCGCTGAGCGCGAGCACGGAGCTCGCAGAGCTCGTGGTCGTCGGCGACGTTGCAGTTGCCGTGGACGCAGTCGAGGTGGCTGCGATTGAGGTGCCGGCGCCGCCGGCTCGAGGCCCGGCGGCCAGCAGGGCCGAGACGGTACCCGCACATACGAGCAGGCCGATGCCGGCAGTCCAGATCAGATACCGACGGGCCCACCGCATCACGCGATTCACCGTAGCCGAGCTCTTCTGAAGCCCTGAGGAGCTTTACCGAACGTTTCCATACCGGCCGATGCGGCAACGACTTCGTTGCCCGAACTGGCATGCCTGCTACGACCGTCAACCTCCCGCCCCGCTACCTCGATCCCCGGCCCATCGGCTCCGGGGGGATGGGCGACATCTATCTGGCGACCGACCAGGAGTTGCGGCGGGACGTTGCCGTCAAGGTGCTCGCGGCACGCTACTCGCAGGACGTTGCGCTGCGCGAGCGATTCAAGCGCGAAGCGCTCGCTGCAGCGCGCCTGTCCGGCAATCCCAACATCGTCACGATCTTCGACGTCGACGATCACGACGGCAGGCCGATGATCGTGATGGAGTTCATGCCCGGCGGCTCGCTCGAGGCGAAGGTGAAGGGCAGCGGAGCAAGCGCACCGGCCGACGTCCTGCCGTGGCTCGATGACGCAGCATCGGCACTCGATGCCGCGCACGACGCAGGGATCATCCACCGTGACGTCAAGCCGGGCAATCTGCTGCTCGACGCCCGCGACCGCGTTCAGATCGCAGACTTCGGCATCGCAAGCTCGGCGGGCATGACCTCGTTCACCCAGACGGGGACGGTCCTGGGGACGGCCGGGTACCTGGCCCCCGAACAGGCGCGCGGCGAGCGAGCAACGGCAGCCAGCGACCGGTACGCACTCGCAATCGTCGCGTGGGAGTTGCTCGCCGGCAAGCGGCCATTCGAATCCGACACACCGACCCTCGAGGCGGCCGCGCATGTGAACGCTCCGGTTCCCTCACTCCATGCGGCAAACCCCGCCATCCCTGCAGCACTCGACCCCGTTTTCGAGAGAGCGCTCGCGAAGGACCCCGCACGCCGCTTCGCAACGGCCGGCGACTTCGTGGGCGAGCTGCGACATGCTCTCCACGACGAGGCGGGCGACACCGGCTGGATCGAGCCGGTTCCCCGCACGGCAGCGACCGCACGCATCGTCGCCCCGCCCACAAGCTCGCGCGCGCGCTGGTGGATCCCCGCGCTGATCGCCCTCGTGCTGGCCGCCGGGGTTCTCGCCGCCGTCCTCGCAACACGTGGCGGAGACTCGCCGAAGGCCGCGCCAGTCACGCAGCCGAAACCGACGACCGTCGTCAGAACCGTCACCAGCCGGGGAACGACGGTCCAGCTGACCGTGACGGCCACGCCACCGCCGTTGACGACGGCGCAGACGACGGCGGCGCAGACCACGACCGCAGCACCGCCGACGACCACAGCTCCGGTGACGACCGCCGCGAGCACCGGAAGCGGCACGTCGGCGAACAACGCGGGGTACGCCAAGATGTCTGCAGGCGACTACAGCGGGGCGTTGCCCCTACTCGAGCAGGCGGTCGCTCAGCTCTCGGGCTCGGGCAGCACGACGGAGGCGTACGCCGACTACAACCTCGCCTATACGCGCTACGCGCTCGGGCAGTGCACCGACGTGCTCACCCTGCTCGACCGCTCGCAGGCGATTCAGGGCGAACGCAGGCCGATCGACCAGCTGCGAAAGCGCGCCGAGAAGAGCTGCTGAAGCTGAACTACGACAGCTGAACTACGAGAGCCGCGACGCGTACTGCGTCTCGTAGTACTGCTTGTACTCGCCGGACTTGATCGGCTCCCACCACTCGCGGTTGTCCCGGTACCAGTCGACGGTCTCCTCCAGGCCACCGGCGTCGAACGAGTGCTGCGGCTGCCAGCCGAGATTCCGTAGCTTCGTCGAGTCGACCGCGTAGCGCCGGTCGTGGCCGGGACGGTCGGCGACATGGCGCACGAGGTCTGGGCTGCCACCGGTCAGGTCGAGGATCCGGCGCACGACGTCCATGTTCTCGCGCTCTTGGCCCCCGACGTTGTAGACGTTGCCCGCCTCGCCCTTGCGCAGTGCGAGCTCGATGCCGGCGCAGTGATCTTCGACGTGCAGCCATTCGCGGCGCTGCTTGCCGTCGCCATACACCGGCAGGTGCGAACCCTCGAACGCGTTCGTGATGAAGAGCGGTAGGAACTTCTCCGGATACTGACGCGCGCCGTAGGTGTTGGCGCCGCGGGTGATCAGGGCGTCGACGTCGTAGGTGCGCACGTACGCGAGCACCTGCAGGTCGCCACCCGCTTTCGAGGCGGAGTACGGGCTCGACGCGCGGATCGGGGCATCCTCCGCGCAGGCATCGGCGCCGAGTGGAATGTCGCCGTACACCTCGTCCGTCGAGACCTGCAAGTGCCGGATCTGGTGGTGCCGTGCGTAGTCGAGCAGCACCTGAGTCCCGAGCACGTCGGTGAGGATGAACTCGGCCGGCCCGAGAATCGACCGGTCGACGTGCGTCTCGGCTGCAAAGTTGACGATCGCCTCGACTCCCTCGGCGGCGCGCTCGACCGCGGCGGGATCGGCGATGTCGCCCTCGTGGAAGCGGTGCTCGACCCCCTCCAGGTTCGCGCGATTGCCGGCGTAGGTGAGCTTGTCGAGCACGGACACCTCGTCCCCGCTCTCGACGAGTCGGCGCACGAACTGCGAGCCGATGAAGCCCGCTCCACCCGTGACGAGGACACGCATGCCCGTCAGAGTAGACGAGAGAGGCACGCGCGTAGCCCCTCCCGCCAGTGCGGCAGGCTCGGCGCTCCTCGCTCGCTGCGCAGGACGGATGACGCGGGTCGTGGGG
>JACDGR010000017.1 GCA_013821525.1 Actinomycetota bacterium | reverse complement strand
GTGCTCGGTCGAGCGCGGGGCACAGCTGCGCGACCAGCTCGGCCTGATCGCCGGTGCGGCGGTCGAGCTCGAGCCGGACGTCGGCCACGATCCCGAAGTCGCTCAACACCTGATCGACCATCTCCGGGTGCTGCCCGGTCGTCACGACCACAGGCTCAGCGGACCCTTCGGCGCGCATCGCAAGGACCAGGGGGGCAAGTTTTACTGCCTCCGGCCGGGTCCCTACGACGACGTGTACGCGTGGTTTTGCCATGCGACCGTCCTCCGCAGTAACGACGCACCAGTGCTGCGTCGACTGCGACGTACATCGAACGGGTGGCCAACTTCGTTAATCGGTCACACAGAGGTGACGCTCACACCCCCGACCGCTCGAAGAGGCGAGCCGAGCTCGCTAGGAGAGTTTGATGCCGCGCTCATCGACGTTCGCGGTGGCCTTCTTCGTCGTCGAATCGACGATCTTGCCGTAGGTCGTCAGCACCGGGACGAAGGTCCCGCCGGTGCCCTGCACCGTGACCGACCACGGCTGCGGGGCGGTCGCCAGGCAAGTGCCGGTGGCCACGGTGCTGGTGCGCGTGCCAGGTCGGGAGCCGAGCTCCGTGGCGGTGACCGTCACCGTGTAGGTGCCGCCCAGCTTGCATGCGAGGAGGCCCGTGACGACCAGCTGAGAATTGAGCAGCTGCGCTTGCTGCGGCGCCAAGGCAGGCGCGACGCCGGGTTGCTGCGCAAGAGTTGCCGTTGGCAGTACAGCTGCCACCGGCACTGGGGTCGCGGCCTGCAGTGGGGTCGCGGCCGCGGCCGGAGTCGGCGGGGCCACCGATACCGACGGCTGTGACGTCGCGGCGGCAGGCGCTACCCGCTGAGTAGTCGGCGCCACTCTTTCTTTGGTGGCCGCCACTTGTTGCCTATGAGTCGGCGCCGCCTGCGGCGAAGCAGTTGTCGATAACAGCGTCGAGGTCGCGGTGGTTTCCGAAGCGGCCGCGGAGGTGACCGTCAACACCACGACCGCAGCCGTGACCGCGCCCCCGGCGGCGGCGCTGAGCACCGTCGTGACTCTCCACATAGTCATCCACCTTACGATCGTTTGTCTTGAGGGCCCGGAAGTGTCAGACGGGCAGTCACAGTGAGTGCCGCCCTATTCGTGGCCTCGGGCTGGGGCGAGGCGCGAACGCCCGAGGTGTAGTGGACGAAGAAGCGGCAGAAGCGAGGGGGTGGCCGGTCGGATCCTGCGAAGGCGCGGCGGGCAACGCGGCCATCGCCTCCGATTCGGCGAAGGTTTCGACTGGCTTCGCAGGCTCGAAGATCCCCTCATGCCCCACAGCATGCTGGCGCGGGAGGGAAACCGCCACGGCCATGGCGTCGACAGACAACAACGCCTTCGGTTCGCTACGCGAGGCACGCGCCCGCCGGAGGTCCCGCACATCAGCCAGCCGGGCCGCGAGCACCTCTAAGAGAGGTCGCACCAACTCGGCGTCCGCGGGCTCGACAGGCCGATGCGCTTCGCCGAGCAGCTGCAGCACCCCCACCCGCTCGCCGTCTACGCCGAAGGGCACAACCAGCGACGACGTGAGCCCGCATTCCGCGGCCGCAGCGGCCATCGCGGGCGGCCCGATACGGGTGATATCGACGGTCAGCATCGGCCTGCCGGTGCGAAGGGCACCGGGCATCGGGCCGACCTCGGCCTGCAGCTGGGTATCCCCGATCCAGCCCGCCCGGCCGTCAGACGCCGAAATGCGGCATCCGTCCAGAGGCTCGACCAAGAGCACCACAACACCGCCGACGCCGACGACGCCCGAAATGGCGGAGCACGCAGCACCGAGCATGGCGCGAACGTCGACCCTCGAGGCGCGAGTGCGGCTCAGGTGCATAACGAACGGCATCAGACTGACGTCGGTGGCGGTCACGGAGTCTCCTCGAAATCCGCCGGACGGGGAGCAGGCGGATCCTCCCCAACAGGGTCGCTCGGCGTCACCCGTCTGTTAGCAGACACCGCCGAGCTTTCGCTCGCACGGGCTAGGCCTCCGTCCGTCAGCGGTCGGTGGTGCCGATCCATGGTCACGCTGGGGTATCAGACAGCTTGTCGCTGGGATAGATCGCCGCGTACTCGCTGGCCGTGCCGTTGCGGAAGGCTGTCCACAGAGTGCCTGAGCGGACGGTGTCGAGGTAGTCGACGGCCTGCGCGCCTTCGCGGCCGAAGCCGGAGATCGGGGCGTTGAGAAAGATGACGCCCGAGTGGCGAAGGGCTGCCACCGTCAAGGCCAGCCCGCGGAGACCACTGTTGGTCAAAGAGTCGTCCACGGAGACCGCGCGGACCGTCGCGTCGAGCAGGCTGTTGAGCGCGAGCGGATTCGACAGCGCGCCGCTCGACGAGGCCTTCGACAGCAGCGCCTTCAGCGCGTTCTGCTCGCGGTGGGCGCGGTCGAGGTCGCCGTTCGGCAGACCATGGCGTTGGCGGACGTACACGAGCGCGTCGGCGCCATCGAGGTGGTTTGGGCCCTGCCTGAAGGTCACGCCGCGGTCGCTGGTGGTCTGCGCAACCTTGACGTCGATCCCGCCCACAGCGTCGACCATGGCTTGGAAGCCCGCGAAGTCGATGACCGCGAAGTGGTCCACCCGCACGCCGGTGAGTTGCTCGACCGTCGCGGTCAGCAGGCTTGCGCCGCCGAATGCGTATGCGGCGTTGACCTTGTTTTTACCGCGGCCGGGGATGTCCACCCAGCTGTCGCGAGGGATGGAGACCACTGAGGCGCTGCTCTTGTCCGGCGCCAAGGACGCCAGCATGATCACGTCGCCGCGTTGCGAACCGGCGTCCACCCCAGCTGCCGCGTCGGTGCCGGTGGTGGGCTCAGGAGAGCGCGAGTCGGTGCCCACGATCAGGAACGTCGTCGAGGTCTGTTGGGCCGGGCGGTCGTTCGCGGGGAGCGGGGCGAAGACGTCGGGCACGCGCGGAACCTGATCGCCCAGTGCGTTGCTGAGCTGGTAAGCCGCGATGCCCGCGGCCCCGAGAAGGAAGACGATCAGTACCCCCAGGATGAGGATGACCCGCCGTCCTCGTCCCGCGATCGCCGTGGGCGAAGGTCGGGAATGGCGCGCCGTAACGCTGCGTACCCGATCTGTCATGGCCACCCTCGACCCGCGCCCGTCAGCATCTGTCAGAGTCTTCTTCCTCATAGCGACAGCCAGCGTTAGCGGTTGCGCACGGTACTCATCAACGGTGACCAGTTGGGTGCACGGGTAGGCCGAATGAGATAAGTGGATCATCACAGGTGATGAATCTGCAACGGCGTGTCACGAACTTGGTAACGAGTGCGTCAAACGCCACGAAGAGGGGGCAAGGCTCCGGCAACGGACTCCCCCCGTAGTCGCGGCCGACTCACCTTTGCCCCCGCATGAGGAGCACGTCTGTGACGACACGCCGGGAGCTTCGCCACGCCGCCATCCCCGCTCAACGGTCCTCCGCGGCTGGCGAATGCGGTCCTCGGGCGCAGGGCGACACTCGCTGGCAGCGCCGCTACGGCACGCTGGTGCGCGTCTCCGATCTCATCGTGATCACGTTCTGCGTCGCAATCGGAGTAATACTCGGCTCGGGCCTCGGGTACCGCGCGACCGAGATCGCGCGGCTCGGAAGCGGCACCACCGCCTGGCTGTTGATCGTCGTCGGGCTGCATCTGACACGGGCGTGGGAGCCGCGGGTCCTCGGCACCGGAGCCACAGAACTGCGGCGGGTCACCAAGGTGTTTGCGGGCAGCGCCATCGGCGTCGGTCTGGCCGGGTTGGCGTTCGACGTGGTGTCGGTCAAGCCGTGGGTTTTCGGCGTCACACCAACCGCGTGGCTCCTGTGCGTCTCGGCACGCTACGGGCTGCGTAAGCTCCTGCACCGCGAGCGCAGCCGGGGTCGTTGCCAACTCGCCGTGCTGGCCATCGGCACCGAAGACAGCGTGGCCGACCTGGTTCGCCGGACCCGTCGCGACCCGTTCTTCGGCTGGACCGTCGCTGGAGCCTGCACGTCCAAAGGAACCGAAGGCACGATCGACGACATCCCCGTGGTCGGTGATCTCGACGAAGTCGCCGCCGCGGTGCGCAGCGGCGCCTACCAGGTCGTCGCCGTCGCGCCTACACCCGGCTGGGGTTCGGGAAGGCTGCAGCGGCTCGCCTGGGCGCTGGAGGGCACCTCGGTCGAACTGGCCGTCGACCCCGGTCTGATGGAGATAGCCGGGCCGCGGCTGCACATCACGCCCGTCGACGGGCTTCCGCTGCTCCGGCTGACCGAGCCACGCTTCTCGGGGACCGGCAAGCTGGCAAAAGCCGCTATCGATCGCCTCGGCGCCGCGCTGCTCCTCCTGGTCTTCTCGCCGCTCTTGCTGGCGGTCGCTGTGGCTGTACGCCGCGACGGCGGCCCGGCGTTCTACCGTCAGGAGCGGGTCGGACTCGGCGGCCGCACCTTCCGAGTGATCAAGTTCCGATCGATGTGCGTCGACGCCGACCGCATGATGGCCGATCTCATCAGCGACCGCGAAGGCGTGCTGTTCAAGATGCGCAACGACCCGCGCATCACCCGTGTCGGCACATTCCTGCGCCGGTACTCACTCGACGAGCTGCCACAGCTGTTCAACGTATTGGGCGGCTCCATGTCGATGATCGGCCCGCGTCCGCCGCTGCCAAGCGAGGTCGAGCAGTACGGCCCAGACGCCGAACGCCGGCTGCTAGTCAAGCCAGGTATCACTGGGCTGTGGCAAATCAGCGGACGCAGCGACCTGTCCTGGGAAGAGACCGTACGGCTGGATCTTCGTTACGTAGAGAATTGGTCGCCTGCGCTCGATGCGATGATCCTATGGAAGACCGTCGGCGCGGTCGTCGCGAGCCGCGGGGCTTACTGACCGCGGACTGCGGGCACCGCGGGCAGCATCACGTCGGCGACGCGTTGAGCGGCCTCCCGGATCAGCAACGCCGAGCTGTGGTGTGCCGCCTGCGGGCCGCTGATCGGGTCGGGAATCTCGTCGCCGTCCTCAGGCGGCGGCACCAGACCTCGCTGCGCCCGCGCCAGCTCGACCAGCGCCCGCGCGCGTTCAACCGGGTCCTCGGGCAGTTCGTCGGGATCCACGGCCTCAGAGAGCCGAGCGAACTCGCGGAGGCTGAACGCTATCGGCAGCGCTGCTGGCGCCCGCTCTACAATCGCTGAACGGTGCCGCGGGGTAGCCCCCAGCACGAGGTCGGATTCCAGCACCATCGCCGATCGGAGTTGGCGGGCGACGAACCGCTCTGCTTCTCTGCCATCCAAGCCCCACGGAGCGAGTTCGGCCCGCGAGTCGGGATGCATGCCGGAGCCGTGAACCGCGCGGACGCCTGCGCTCGATACGACGAATGCCGAAGCAGCCTTCCCGCCGAGCCGCCCGATGATCAAATGGCGGGTGATGATCTCGGCGAACGGCGAGCGGCAGATGTTGCCGGTGCACACGAAGAGTAGCCGGAACCCGGCTTCAGCCTTCGCGCGGTGACGGCCCATGCGTATATTGTCGCCGATGCTCTACTGATGCACCATCGAACGGTAGATGGTCAGCGCCTTCTCCTGCGAGCCTGCTTCCAGCTTGTTGAGCACGTTCTGGATGTGAGTACGGACCGTAGCGATGCTCAGGAACAGCCGCTCGGCGATATCGCTGGCACGCAGCCCCTCGTCGAGGAGTCGTAGCATCTCGTATTCGCGTGAGCTCAACCGCTTGAGACCTTCGGCCCATGCCTGCCGCTGTTGCTCCACAGCGCGGTGCGCCGACCAGAGCCGCTCGCGCTCGGCGGGCTCGATCACGGCTCGGCCTGCGGCGGCGTCATGGAGGAGATCCGCGAGGTCGGCCAACGACCCTGACTTGCGGAAATAACCGATTGCCCCCGCTGCGATGGCGGCACCGACGGTTGCGCGGTCGTCCCCCGCCAGACCGATGACGATCCAGCCATCGCTCGAGGCTCGTTCGACCGCACCAACGGAGCCAGGCACGTCAAGGTCGACGAGCACGATCCCGGAGCTGTCGGGCGAGGGCTCGGTTGCAACCACCTCGAAGCCGCGCGCGTAGAGAGCGGTGACGAGTGAGGTGCCGAGGAGATCATGCAAGCCGTGCACCACCACTGCCCTCGTAGCAGGTTTGGTCACTGCACCCAGACCCCCTCACCGCGGACAAACCGACTTCGGATAGTCGCTGCAAGATCGGGCCGTGTTAAGGGTGGGCGCCAGTTGTGGCGCCCAAACGCAGCTCTCGCGCGAGGAGCGGTTTCCGACCGTCTCAACGGCCTAAGCAATGACCGGCACTCGGCCCACAAGATCGCGTTGGTTGCATCACACTACGCCGCGGCCAGCCGGTATCCAGGGCGGCGGAGGGGACACGGAAACCCGTTCTCCGTGGTGATCGACCACTCGCCTCGTGGACAACGCCGTGGTGGTGGGTGCGGATGAGTACGAGATTGCCCAGCACGGTGTCGCCGCCGTCGGCCCATTGCCGCACGTGGCGCGCGGCGGTCCACGCGACCGACACTCGCAGCCCCGGAAGGCACAGCCGCCGTCGCGCTGCTCCAGCGCCCGCCGCATCGCCCGGTTAGCCAGCCTGCGCGTGCGCCCGACATCCAACGGCTCCCCTGCGGCACCGAGCACGATCGGCACCAGCTCGGCGTCGCACGCCCAGCGCTGGCCCTGCTCGGCGGTGACGGCGTCCGACAGTGTGCCCGCACCGCACTCGAGCCGGGCCGACCCGGACCGCGACTCCCGCACCGCCAGCTCCACGATGACGCTGACGTGCAGCCGCTGCCCACCCTCACCCGGTAGCCACGCTCCGATTGCCCAACGCGCCACGACGACGCAGCAGAGCAGCAGTACCGCCGCATGCCCGACCGCGAGACAGGGTGAGGCAGTGAAGGTTGCGGCCCAGCGGGCACCGAACGGTGCAACGATTCGCCGCCCGCCGCTACCGTTCGTCGTCATCCCGCGGAGTACTCCGATGGTCAGCCGGATCCGGTAGCGAGATTCGCCCTGGCGACGAGGCCTCGCCCTACGAGGAATTGTTGCCCGCGGCGCTGCGCAGGTTGGGCGCACTCACAGCCCGTAGGTTGACGGGCCGCCTGCGGTCGGGAGATCCGGAGGCGGCACTCGCTCAACGCGAATGCGTCGAGGACCTGACTTTTGCCAAGTTGTTGATCTTGCGGTGAGGCAGTGGTGTTGACCTGCGGGTTCGCTGTCGGGACGGTCGAATTGGCGCACTAAGTCGATCTCGTAGCCTGTCGGGTTGTGGCCTACGTGCGCACTGTGCGGACGGCGTCGGGGGCGCGGGCGGTGCAGATCGTGCACGGCTCGCGGCGGGGATCGCGCACGATCGAGCATGTCGGGTCGGCCCACGACGATCTGGAGCTTGAAGCGCTGCAGGCCGCGGCGCGGCAGCGATTGGCCGGTGGGCAGGGCGAGTTGGATCTCGGTCTGGGAGCTTCGATCGGCCCCGGCGGCCCGGCGGTCTTGTCACCGAGCCCGTCGGCGAGGCCGTTGGAGATCGCCTCCTCGCGGATGGGGCCGCTGTGGGACGGGCTCAGTGGCGCCTACGACGCGCTCGGGTTCGACCGGGCCGTCGGTCGGGATGAGGTGTTCCGGCAGCTGGTGTTGGCGCGGATCATCGAGCCCACCAGCAAGCTCGACAGCCTGCGGGTGTTGGCCGAGGTCGGTGTCGACGCGCCGTCGTATCGCACCGTCAACCGGCGCCTGCGTGGTTACGCCGAGGACGGGTTGCGGCGCAAGCTCGCCAAGGCCTGCGCGGCACACGCCCGACTGGGGCCGGCGTCGCTGGTCTTATATGACGTCAGCACGCTCTACTTCGAGACCGACCGAGGTGACGGGTTCCGCGAGCCGGGGTTCTCCAAGGAACGCCGCCTGGAGCCGCAGATCACCATCGGGCTGTTGACCGACGCGGCGGGGTTTCCGCTGATGGTGGAGGCGTTCGAGGGTAACACCGCCGAGACCACCACCATGGTGCCCACGATCGAAGCGTTCATGGCCGCCCACCAGCTTCCTGACGTCACGATCGTCGCCGACGCGGGCATGATCTCCGCGGGCAACAAGCAGGCCATCGAGGCCGCGCAGCTGTCGTTCATCCTCGGCACGAAGATCCCCGACATCCCCTACGTCGTGGCGCAGTGGCGGCGCGAGCATCCCGACCAGTCGCCACCGGACGGGCTGATCCTGACCCAGCCTTGGCCCGCCGGGCCGCGCGATCAGCGTCGTGACCAAGTCATCTACTACCAGTACCGGGCCGACCGGGCCCGGCGCAGCCTGCACGGCATCGACGAACAGGTCGCCAAGGCCGAACACGCCGTCGCCGGGAAGGCGCCGGTCAAGCGCAACCGGTTCATCCGCCTGGTCGGCGCCGACAAGAGCGTGAACCGCACCTTGGAGGCCAAGGCCCGCGCGCCGGCCGGATGGAAGGGTTACACCACCAACCTCGCCGCCTGCCCCGACGGCACACCGGTCACCCCGGAGTTCGTGATCGACGCCTACCACCGGCTGTTCGCGATCGAGGCCTCGTTCCGCATGTCGAAGCACGACCTGGCCGCGCGCCCGATCTACCACCACAAGCGCGAGTCGATCGAGGCCCACCTGAGCGTCGTGTTCGCCGCGCTCGCGGTCGGCCGCTACGTGGAAGAGCGCACCGGCTGGTCGATCCGCCGGTTCGTGCGCACCGCACGCCGCTATCACGACCTGTGGCAGGTGGAGAAGAGCTTCCGCATGGCCAAATCCGACCTACGGGCCCGGCCGATCTTCCACCGCGAACGCGACGCCATCGAAGCGCATTTGACCGTGGTGTTCGCCGCGCTCGCGGTTAGCCAGTATCTGCAGGACACCACGAGGGCCTCGATCGAGAAACTCGTCCGCACGCTGCGACCGCCAAGAACTGTCCGCCTCGAACTCGGCGGGCACCCCACCACCGCAGGCCCCACAGATCACCGGCGACGCTCGCGCCCTGCTCGACCGACTACCGCGAACACTGCGCCGGGGCACTAAACCCGTGCATCTCAGGTTAGGCCAAACTCCGACCCCGCAACACTACCGAAGAACTTCAACTCATCGCACGAATTTCAACCACGCCGAACCGTTCTACAATCTAACTTATTTACCCAAACCCACGCCACCCCATCTCCGCCCATGCGCCGATCGAATACCAACATTTTCACAACAATCATCCACGAGCGCTCGCACCCTTTCTAGCGCAGGGCCACGTAAACCCGCCTGCCATAGAGACTTAACACCACCACCACGAACTAAGTCAAAAAATCCATGAGTATAGAGGCGCGCAACAGATCGATTCCACTGGTAATCATCAGTCAAATACTCGCAATAAAGAGCGTGAATTAGTGTCCGATCTTCCTGAGCCACGCCAGTTTTGACATGCGACACGGTCGCATTCGCGGAATGAATACGACGCAGCGCGACAACCTCCGGAGTTCGGCCAATTGTAGCACCACTAGCTGCCATGCGCATCCAAAGTTCAAGATCGCACGCATGTCTGAACTTCGGATCGAAGCCTCCTATCGATTGCAAAAACTCTCGTCGCATCAAAGCAACACATGGATCGCCGATGACATTGCCGTAAAGCAACCCGAGTCGGAGCACGGCCTGCGCATCAAGTGCACATGGTTCATCGGCAAATATCTTCGCTCGTGATGCACCAAATCCAGGGCGCGGGCGCCGGAGCCCTTTACTATCAATGTATCCCTCCGCCCCGAGACTCAGGTCTAACCTGTATGTCTCGGCTAGGTCTATCAGTCGTCGCAAGGCGCCATTCGCCAGAACATCGTCTTGGCCTGGAATCATCATGTACCGTCCGGACGCTTGAAAAACCGCCGAGTTCCAATTCTCGACCATTCCGATATGAGCATTCCAACGGATAACAAAGTTCCGCGCGTGCCGACTTATCACCTCCTCCACCTGCTTGACATTCTTACTTCCATCGTCCGCAACAACAATCTCGACAGCAGCGACGCCCTGCCGCCTTATCGATGATAACAGTTCGTCGAGATACTGTAGATCAGCATTATATGTAGGAATACAAATGCTAACTAGCGTACCATCGTTTTCTGTCATTTACCTTGGCGCCTTTCGCTATTCATACTCGAGAGCATCCCGCAAAATGCAGAACGGCGAAGACCTCCCGCCGGGCCTACAACACGACGCACTACTGCCCGTACGGCAAGAAGATCGGACAGATTAGGCACGACGAAGCCCAAGGCTGAAAACCCGTAATATCTCCTCAACCAAAAAATATTCAAAGTACCGGCAATAAAGTTACCCACTGCAGTAGCAACAGCAGCACCAACTGCCCCTAGCGGTGGCACGAGTACAACTACAGCTGCAACGTTCACGCATAGAGCTATTACAAGAGAGAGGCTGCGTAGGGACGGACGACCCCTCGCACTAAGCCCAGCGCCTGCAATCGAGCCAGGATTTCCCGCCACAATACCCAGCAGTAGGATCTCTGCGACAAAAACAGAATTCCTAAACTCCTCTCCGAATAATATCGGAAGCATCCAGATGGATAGAACTCCCGCGCAAACCGATGCCATAAGCGTTCCTACGGTCGATATTCGAGCCGCTCGCATTAGCCGATCGGGCGACCCCTGCCGTGACTCCCGAGCAAACATGACGTCTCGGACAGCACTATTGAAGACAAGCGTCACTTCACTAACACTTACAGAAACAGCATAGATTCCTAATTCGCTGGTCTTCGTGAGGCCAATCATCAATGTTTGATCCAGCCTAGAAAGCAATATTCCCGCCAACGCTCCCGGCCACAACCGCAATCCGAATGCAAGGAGATCGGCCCGATTTGTCGACCCGGCTTCCCGTACGACAAGTAACCGCCTCTTCGCTAGCCCAATGTAGGCAAATCCGCCGACGAAAGTTGTAGTCGAAATCGCGATAGTTCCGGTGAAGACAGTAAGTTGCCCCGAACACGCCAGGAGCAAGATCGCAAAGAGCCGCGCTACAGCCCCGATGAACCGCTCCCAGGAGATCACCGTCCACAGGCCAAGTCCACCAGCATACGCCCGCAGAACGCCTACAATCAGCGCTGGCGCTAGCGCCGAGCTCGCAACCAACATCAGAATAAATAGCTGCACCTCGGGAGTAACCGCAGTTGCAATCACGCCGAGTAAGATCATGCCAAGCAGGGCTGCCAGGCAAGTAATTTGGACAGCCTTTAGAACCGCCGCCCTGTTCGGCCCATTCTTTGAGACAAAATACGTAACAGCTTCGGGAATACCAAGCGTCAGAGCGCTGATTGCAAGTAACAAAGGTGCAGTACCCGCGGCAACAACACCGCGCTCCTCGACACCCAAAACCCTTGCAAGAATTGGAGCACTAGCGAACGCCGCAACAGGAATCGCAATATTGCCGGTCGTGGCGACCACAATTTGAGCAGCTATTCCGCGCTCGCGCGTCATAGCTACTGATCCACCAAGTCATACAGGGACTCAAGAATTTTACTCTGCTTCTGTATATCAAACTCACGCACGACTCTAGCTCTGGCATTAACCTCAAATTCATGCCGCAATGCATCATCCGACAATAGCCGAGCGATATTTTTGGCTAGTTCTTCGACGTCGCCTTCCGGACACAGAAGGCCAGATATGCCATGCACGACCACTTCCGGAATGCCACTATGCGCATAGGCTACAACTGTTCGACCCGCCACCGCAGCCTCCAAAATGACCATTGGCAATCCCTCTGTATCGCCATTTCTCGCCGTTCGCGACGGGACGACTACGATTCGACTAGCACGCATTAAAGCTATTACCTGATCAGGACTCTTCAATCCAAGAAAATCAACTTTGTCGGGACACTGATCTGCGGATTGACGCCTTAGATCTCCTTCTAGCGGGCCTGAGCCAACGATGCCACATGTTGGGCCCATGCCGCACGTCGACAAAATCGCCATAGCGCGCAACAAGTCAGACGCGCCCTTCTTTTCGACGAGTCGTCCGACGAAGAGTACATCGTACCGTCGTTCATTGGCCGAAGCTTCGTTCTGACCAATCACTGGCAAACCGAGGTAATGCACACGAGTATTCTCCGGCTGTGCGCCAAGCCCCAAAGCGCGCTCCGCAATACTGCTTGACACAGCAAGAACGAGCGCTGCAGTTCGAAGTGTTTGTCGTAGTCTTCGTCGATAAATTGCCCCCGCTATTCCGTTTCGCCCTGCTGCCGCCGTGACGTCAACTCCATGCAGGGTCACAATAAGCGGCAAGCCCAGTCGCCGGCACATACGACTTACTTGCACCGCATCAATTCCAAAGTGAGCATGGACCAGCCTAAAGCTACCGTCTCTTAGGAATCTACGCAGTCGAGGCGACCAGCTAGTTCTAACGAAAAATTGCCGTGCAAATCTATCGCGAAATTTCTCGGAAAAAAGCACCACGTCAGATTCTTGGGAAATGGTTGACTCCTGCCTTTCAAGACCCACGCAAGCTGCCTCCCATTCACCAAGAGACTCTACATGGTTACGAATAAAGGTCTCGGACGGCGGGAGCCATGTCGCCCGCCAAATGACGAGCTTCTTCGCGGCAGTCAATTCCATTCGGCCTTTTCCTCATTCCGGAAAGAATCTCGGGCCACTTCGTAGGTTCCCAGCAGGATTTCGCGCTGAGCACCCGGCGTATGCTGCTCCATAATTTGTCTTGACTGTTCAGCGAAAATGCTCTTGTCGTCTGAGTCAGCAACTTGTAGCAGCAGCCCCGCAGCCGCAGTTGGGCTATCGGCAAGGAGCGAGAAATTCAGACTGCGCATCGCCGGTATGTCGCGGCATATACATGGAATCCCGTAGGAGGCCGCCTCTAAGGCTGAGATCGGCGCCCCTTCCCACGCAGCAGAGTGTATGTAGAGATCCGCCCGTGCAAGCAGACCTAACACATCACGGTGCGACATCCAGCCGGTCACTGTTACTCCAGAGTCAATCAATAGCTTTTCTCCCGAACGATCTCCGCCTCCTATCCAAGTAAACGCAAAGTCGGTACGTGATGCCAGCACAATACGTGCAACACTTGCGAACCACTCCGGACCTTTCTGAGACATTACGCGTCCAGTGGCAACTACATTCCAGACTTCAGAGGCGGATGATTCACTTCGACAGCCAGGCCCGCCCAAAGCGATATTCGGCACATAAGTTACGGTGCGTCGCTGATTCAACCTAGAAGCAAGCTCAGCTTCTCTGGGGCTTACAGCTGCGACAATTGTTAGCCGTTTCGCCAAAGTCCATTCCGCTACCCAAAATAGAGTTCTCGCAAATAAGGATATATCCCGTCGTTCGAACGCGTAACAGTGCGGCGTATAGACGAGCGAGGTACCCAGCGGAGAACAAATCCGGCCCAACAGGCCAGCCCAAGACGAGTGCAAATGTATAATATCTGGAGCAAGGTGTCGAATTGTTTGCCTAGTCTTGCGAACCAATTCGATTGGATTTCTAAGCTTACCTAGAGGAATTAGCGCATATCCGTCAAGATCTCCTGTGTTATGACCCTGACGGGTATTGGCCAGAAGTACGTGGTCAAAATCGTCATTGGTAGAAGACATGTAATCGCGCACGGCGACCATCACTCCACCGCCAAGTGCTTCGACGACGTGCAGAACAACCGGCTTACCCGTCACTGACCTATGCCTCGCATCTGCTTCGACACCAATTCTTGCCAGCCGGGCTCATCACCGGTTACCTTTCTACTTCCACTAATATTATCTGAACACAGGTCGTCGTCCTCGCCCCATAACGGGCCCGACGCGCATAAAACGAGTAGGCTAGCGCTCAAGAACCAGCTCAACCCGTCGAAGACTAAGAGAAAGAAACTAACATATGCCAGCAGCATTCGAGCTAGAGTGTCGCCCTTTTTGAACCCACTGAAGATTGCGAGGACGAGCAGTACGCCCCCAGTCAACCCGCCAGCCGTTGCGGTACGGAAGAACTCCTGATCAAAAACCAGGATACCATCGGTACCAGCAACGCCACTGCCGAGCAACGTACCTATCGAGTCATAGCCGGAACCCCACAAGACAGCCATGGGACTCCGATTAAATAGGGCTTCCGCGGATTGAAGAACGCTAGTCCGATGCGAGTATGACTCGGTGCCCTGAAAGTCGCCGAAGCCTAGAAGGCCCGGCAGGTCGACGGCCAAGTAAAGGATGACGACTACTGGTAACGCTGCTAAATATCGCGGTATTCGACTCACCCGTGCAGTGAGAAGAAGTAGTACCAGTCCTGCCAGTAGACACCCGACCAGAGCGCTTCTCGTACCGGAAAATACGATAGTTACGGCGGCGGAAATTGCTGCAACTAAAGGTAGAATCCATCGCCTTGTCCGAAAAGCTACCCATAGCGCGGAAATTAGAGCCATGCCTGACAGCATTCCCAATGGAATCGGCTGAGATGTCGAGCCCATTGCCCGACCCGGCAGTGCAGTCGCGAGAGGATTCAATCTACTAGTCAAGACATCTGAGCCGTCTGGGCGTGGCCAGAGAGCTGGAAGCCTTAGGAACTCCTCCGAGTAGGCCAGGGCGAACTGCGCAAAAATTGCGCCAAGTAGCGCGTAGATCAAGACCCGTCGATGAAGATGCGTTCCTGCCGCAGTCAGCAGCGCCATAAGAACTAAAGCTCCCTGTATACCGACATTTAGTAGACCGTTCTTATTCTCTGCTCTAAGCCACACCGCCGCGGAATATGTTAGGAAGAGTATTAACGTCATCGGAGGTCGACACACACGTAAGACCCTATAATTCTTCACCACAGCCGCAACCAGCAGAACCGTCACCCCAGCAATTGATGAAACGGTGACGCTGTGCGGCGGCGAGTGCGAAGGGACCAATACTGCCAGCGTTATCGCTCCACCCAAAGCCCACGCTGCAGAATTCCTATTGGAGCCCAAGACCAATAACATACTTACGGTGGTGGTAATCACAACTATTGGCATTGTGTCTAAGAGTTTCCAGGGCTGACCGGACGCGATGTCATATTTTTCGTGGACGCAAAGGCGCCACTATAATACCCGCGGGCGAGGCACAGCGCTTGCGCAAGATCGTCTTGAATAAGAGCCTTACTGCGATAGCAAGCTGCCGCAGGGAGAACTGAAGCGTAAAGGCGCACGCATAAAGAACCGCTGGCCGTCCAGGCTTACCGTGAATACCGGCCTGCATGGCAGTTTGGATAATCCGGAGAATATTTCCAGAATTTGCTGCAGCATGGAGGGAATGCGTCAAGACAAAGTCGCCAAAAGTTCGTCCGTCTGAACTGAGGTGTTCAAATGCCCAACCTAGAGACTGTTCGGCCGATATCTTCTTTGAGACGCTTCCAGCCTGAATGAAGTGCCTCACCAGGGGCTCAGGGACCTGAATTAGTCTGACGCCGGGCCGCGCCGTGGAGACATCATTCAACCAGCTAATATCTTGGTGGAAACGAAGGGCAGGATCGAAGGGTATTGCGAGGCCAAGCAGCCTTGGGAACAACAGAGTTGAAGCTTGAATGTATCCCATTCCTGCGCGGACCGAGTGCTTGCGAAATATGTACTCAGGAATCGTCTCAGTGGGGCCGATAGCACGGTCTGGCCAAGTTTCCGTCTTACCATTGTCGAGGCGGGCTTCGAGGAAGCTCGATACAATCCAGTCTTGTCCCAGCCCTTCAGGAATCAAGTCAACTTGCCTTTCCAGGCGATGAACCTCCCACTCGTCGTCATCATCGAGGAGAGCGACAAGGTCGCTCGTGGCGAACTCGATGCCACGCTGTCTCGCGACATTACCGCCCGCTCCTGGTCCGACCCGAAGGGTCACAATATCTTTACCCACTGGAAGATCAAGCTCTTCGTCTGTATCCGCTACCACAATTATTTCGTCGACCTTCCGACTCTGAGCCAGTACTGATTCGATCGCCCGCCGGAGCTCCAGGCGGCCGATAGTTGGGATTACTGTCGCGATCGTGGGTTGTCGCATGACGTCCTCGCAATTCCTCATCCGCAGCGGACGAACGGCTCCCGAAGTTTGGGCTCCGCTTCTGTCGCCCCGCTGTAGTTGACGGATTATCATTCGGTGGTTGCTATGACTGGGCCTAATAAGCATAACGGGACGCGCAGACGGTGCACTAGTAGTCTCGCACCATCGGATTTGGACGTACTCGCGAAATTGGCACGCCATGTAGCGCTGACAAGCGCCCATGCATGTCGCCCGAGGCAGTCGGGCCGTCCAAATTTGTTGGGGCCTCCGGCTGTTCGGCTCGGTAATAGGAGTTGTACTGTGCGTATGCGCGTGGACCAGAGCTTGGCACCATCGTAAATACTGTTCCAAGCAGCGATGCCGAGACCGCGCTCACCGCGGCAGCCGCCGCTGCCACCTGGGCGCAGGTGGTCTTCTTGAAGCGGCAGACTAAGATTGCTCCGTCGGTGACCGGAGCGATTGCAGCGGCGTCCGTCACGGGGAGCAACGGGGGCGAGTCGATCAGCACTACATCGTATTGATTCCGCAGCTCCGAAAGGAGCTCACCCATGTGGCGGGAAGAGAGCAATTCGCTCGGGTTCGGGGGCAGCGGTCCGCTTGCAATCACGTCAAGTGCACCTTCCCCCCACGGCTGGATGACCTGCGCCGCATGCATGCGGCCCGAGAGCACATTGGTTAGCCCGATGGTACGCTCGAGACCAAGTAGATCTGCCACTTTCGGCCTTCGCAGATCAGCCTCGATGAGCAGGACACGAGCTCCAGCCGAGGCTAGCGTGATCGCCAGGTTGACTATCGTAGTGGTCTTTCCCTCTCCTGGCATCGAACTGGTTACAATAATCACTTTACGCGGGTTGTCCACGTCGACGAACTGCAGGTTGGTACGTAATTGGCGGAACGCCTCGGATCGGGGCGACTGAGGTTTCTCGTGGACAATGAGCGGGCGACTCGGCACATGCGAATCGAAGGCGATGGTGCCGAGGTTTGCTACTCCAACGGCATCCCGGAGTTGCTCCGGTGCCTTGACAGACACGTCGACAGCGCTGCGGATGAGCGCGCCGCACAACCCGATCGCCAGACCAGCGAGTAGTCCCATTGTCAGGGTCACGGATAGCCCGGTCGAGGACGGGTTGTCGGGCAGCTGTGCGGGTTGCACAACGCGTACTGCGACGGCTGAGGTCGCATCCGGTATGGTTGGTCGCTCAAGCTCATTCACAAGGTCAGGAAATACCTGACCCACGGCGTTCAGGATCTCTGTCGCTCGCCGTGGATCTGGATCTGTCACGGTGACGTCGATCAGGACTGAGTCAAGCTTGCTCGTCGCCGTCATCTTCTTAGCGAGCTCGTCTGTGGTCTCCGGAAGGCCGAGCTTCGCGATGACATCTGTTGTGACTCGGGAACTCGTCAGCAACTCCGTGTAAGACGCAACCCGATCCTGGGAGAGCTGGGCACCTTGGAAAGCTGCCTGAGTCGTATCGGCGCCCTGGGTGGACACGTACATTGTCAGCTTAGCGGTGTACTCAGGCGACCTGAAGAAGTAGACGCCTGCGGCTCCGCCAACGCCGAGCGCGGTTGCGATCATGACTACGATCCACTGCTCTCGTAGGACTCGCAGGTAGTCGTGGAGCGTCATGCAGGCACCTTCGGGACGTTGTTGGAGGGGTGCGTAGCGGAGTATTCTTCGTACGCGCTCGAGTGAGTTGCGTTCCACAACTGCTGGGCAAGCGTCACGTGGCGGTACGCGACAGCCTGGGGGCCGTGTCGGCCGAAGCCCGGCACCCGTGCATTCAGATACCTGATAGTGGACTCCCGCGAGTCTCGCGTGCTCAGGGCCAAGCTCGCCACGCCGCTGCCCAAGAGTAGGTCGCCAAGGAAGATCGACTCCTCTACGGTACGAGTAGGCGGTGGGTCTCGATAGGGTCTGACGGCGCCCCGCTGGACGACGCCCTTGAGAGCCATACCCTGACGGCGTTCTCCTGACAATAGGCGCGGTCATGGTGGCGGTTTGGGGGGCCCCGCTGTCGCGCATATGCCGACGCCTCTGTGCTAGCGAGATGGTTTGTACCTTGATGGAAGGAGAGGCCGCCGTTGTTCGTCGTCTGGGCTCCCTGTACCTGGGCTCCACGGCCGACAGCAGCGGAGTGGGTGAGGTCCACCCCAGTGAGTTGCGCAGTGGCCTGCGTCAGCAGACTCAGCCTGCGGAAGGCATGGGCCGCGTTGATCTTGATCTGGCTGTCGGCGGGGATCGTCACCCATCTGTCGTAAAGGATGGAGTCGAGCGCACCACCCATCCGGCTGGCAGCGACCGATGCCAGCATGATTGGCTCGCCGCGGGCGGATCCGCGCTTCACCCCGGCGGCCGAGTCGGTGCCTGTCGGGGGGCCCGGCGAGAGCAAGTCGTCGCCGAGGACTAAGAACGTTGTCGCGGTTTGACTGGTGACTCGCCCGCGGGTAGAGAGTTGGCTGGAGACGGCTATCGCCCAGGCGATGATGTTTTGAACCGCCCGGCTGAGCTGGAGGACTACCCCGCCCCCGACGGCGACCACTAGCACGACCATCGCTACAAGGGTTACGACAACTAGGCGGCCATTGCGCGCGATCGGCACTGGTCGGCCGTCATCGTCGACGTACTCGATCGTGCTCTGCCTGTGGGCTACCATGCACCAACCTCGACCCGGTACCTGCCTGCTTCTGTCGCTTAAGTCTTCCGCGCTCCGACCAGCGGTTGTTATCACTTTGAGAGCCGGACTCATCAGCGTTGATGAGCACTGGACTGCACTGGGGAGCGCCGACATAAGACGTTCGCGGCCGGAGGTGCTGCTGTTAAGGGTGCGCGCCCGAAAGCGCGCTGACGTGTCGCTTCCGCGCGAGGAGCGGTCCATGTGGGATGGTGCGACACCGTCATCAGCGGTGATTATTTGCGTAACGACGGCTCACGGAGGTGGCTGGTCCATGCCTGTGCGTCGAACCGGTGGACGGGCTGCCGCTGCTCCGGCTGACGCGTCCGACGCTGAGTGGCATCAGCAGACTTCTCAAAGGGCTCGTCGACCGGACGGGGGCCGCCGTGCTCCTGCTGCTGCTGGCCCCGCTGCTGCTCGGGTTGGCCCTGGCACTGCGGTCAGGCGGTGACCCGACGTTGGTGCGCCAGACCCATGTCGGTCACGGCGGAACGCCGTTCACCCTCCCGCGCTTCTGCTCCGCCGTCACGGTTCCTGACCAGCACGCGACTGCGATGGACGCCTGGATCCACCGCAACGGTCTCGACCGGCTGCCGCAGCTGTTCAACGTGCTCGGCGGGTCGATGTCGCTCGTCGGGCCACGGCCTGCGCGTCCGGACGAGGTGGCCGCCTACCCGTCGGGGATCCTAGCCGCGAACGTCGTCCACCCTGGCCTGACCGGTCTCTGGCAGAACAACGGGAGCACCAACCTCTCCCCGGAGGAGAGCCTCCGACTCAACATGCGCTACGTGCAGCACTGGTCGCTCGCTTAGGACGCCGTGATCGCCTGGAAGTCAGTCAAGGCGATCACCGCGCCTGCGGGCGAGTAGGACTGGCTCACGGCGCGGGCCCGCCTGCCGAGCCCGACCCACCGGAACCCCGCGCGGGCGGCCACGTCGCGGTCGATGAGGTTGCGGGTGTCCACCAAGGTCGGGGTGGCCGTCAGCGTGGCCAACCGCGGCCAATCCAGCGACCGGAACTCCGACCACTCCGTCAAGATCACGATCGCGTCGACGTCCTTGGCGGCGATGTAGGGGTCCTCGGCTACCGCGATCTGCGGCGCACTGGAGCCGAGGCCGGACGCTGGCATGCCGGGGTCGTAGCCAGTGAGCTCCGCACCTGCCTGGCGCAGGAGCGCGGCCACGGCCAGAGCGGGCGAGTCACGCAGATCGTCGGTGCCCGCCTTGAACGTCAGGCCGAACAGCGCGATGCGTCGCTTGGCCAGCGAACCCTGACGATGGCCCGTCACCGCGAGCCGGATCTTGTCGACGATGCGCTGGTACTGCCGCGTGTTGGTGTCGATCGTGGCGCGCAGCAGGCGGAACTCGAAGTCCACCGAATCTGCCACCTGCAGCAACGCGTTGGTGTCCTTGGGC
>JACDGR010000016.1 GCA_013821525.1 Actinomycetota bacterium | reverse complement strand
GGGCGCGGTGGCCGCGCAGTTCCACGACCCGCCGGCCGTCGAGCCGTACTCGTCCGAGCTTGTCGGCGCCCGACGCGGGATCGTGCTTGGCAAAAAGAGCGGTGCCGATTCAATCCGCATCAAAGCGGCAGAGCTTGGTCTGGAGATCCCAGAGGGTCGGCGTCGCGACGTCCTCGAGCGCGTGAAGGCGCGCGCAATCTCCAAACGTGGCCTCGTCAACGACGAAGAATTTACTGAGCTCGCCGCACCGTTCGCGACGTGATGGCAGCTGGCGTCCATGCGGTGCAAAGCGCAGTCGTCGACTTCCATGCGCACGTACTCGAGTCGCAGGTCTTCGAGCGAACGTTCCCGCAGTCGGTGTTCGGCGCCTTCGGAGCGCATCCCGACGCAGCCTGGCCCGAGCCCGGCTCGCGGATGGCGCTCGCCCACGAACGGATGCTCAACCCCGCACTGCGCCTCGCCGACATGGACAAGCGCGGCGTGGACGTGCAAGTGCTGTCCTCCACAACGGTCATGCAGTACACCGCCTGGGCGGAACCGGCGCTGCAGCTCGAGCTCGAGGCCCGCGTCAACGATTCGATCGCCGATCTGTGCAAGCGCTACCCGCATCGGTTCGTTGGCTCATTTACGCTGCCCTTGCGCGACATCGAGCTTGCGATCGGCGAGACGCGGCGCACCGTCAAGGAGCACGGCTTCTCGGTAGCCAACCTGACCGCGAGCGTTGACGGCGAGTACCTAGGCGCGCCAGCGTTTCGGCCGCTCTGGGAAACGTTCGACGAGCTCGGTGTGATCGCTTTCGTTCACCCGGATGGTGTGCAGGATCCTTGGTTCCAGCAGTACGCGCTCTGGAACTCGATCGGCCAGTCGATCGAAGAGAGCAAGGTGATGACATCACTGATCCTCGAGGGCGTGCTTGAAGATCTGCCCGACCTGAAGATCGTCATGGCCCACGGCGGTGGATTTCTGCCGCACTACTTCGGTCGACTCGACCGCAACTTTCACAATCGGCCGGCGACTGCGGGACACATCACAAAGCTCCCCAGTGAGTATCTCAATGCGTTCTACCTCGATACGTGCGTCTATGACCCCAAGGTGCTCGCTGTGCTGATCGAACTGGTCGGAGCAGATCGGCTGCTCCTGGGGACTGACTACCCGGTCGGCGACTCCGATCCGCTTGCAATCGTTCAGGCATCGGGCGCTACCGCCGCTCAGATCGCAGCGATCGCCGGCGGCAACGCGGTGGAGCTGCTCGGCCTGTGACCCACTCGGATCCGGCGTTCGACTTCGAGCGTGTCCGCGCCGAAATCCTGCACGTCCCGCCATCGCCGCTACCGGATTTCCCGCCGATGCGGCTCACCCGTTTCGATACGCCGCTCCCGCAAGCAACGATCGGGATCCTCACGACCTGCGGCGCATACTTCGCCGACCAGAAACGACTCGGGGAGACCGAAGACACGAGCTACCGTCTCTTGCCGCGCGAGCGTCCAACCAGCGAGCTTTTGATCGCGCACCGCACACCGATCCGCGTCTTTGCCGAGGCCGACCCGAACGTCGCCTATCCGCGCGACCGGCTGCTTGAGCTCGAGGATGAGGGACTGATCGGTCGACTTGCCGACGCAGCCGTCTCGATGGTCGGCTCGATCACACGCTACGACGAGCTCGCCCTCGAGACTGCTCCGAGGATTGTGGAGGATTTTCGCTCCATGGGCGTCGACCTCGTCTTGGTGCTCCCGTTCTGTCCGCAGTGCCACGTCGCGGCGGGGGTGCTCGCGCGCGCAATCGAGGCGCGCGGACTTCCGACGACGACGATCGCGACGCTCCGCAAGAACGTGCTCGCGCTGCGACCGCCGCGCGCGCAGTTTCTGGATTTCCCACTCGGCTGCTCGTGCGGCCGACCCGGAGAGCCCGAGCAGCAGCGAGAAATTCTTCGCGAGGCCCTGCGAGTCGCAGCCTCACCGTGGCCCACCTGGGAGCTGCCACGGCTGCCGTTCGCGTGGGCCGAGGAGGGCAACCGCAGCTGGGAGGACCACGTCGACCACCTTTACTCGCTCGACCGCGAGATCCGCGCGACCGTCGCCAGGCATATCGCCGACCATGCGCGGCTTGGCAGCCCCCTGCAGGGCCAGGAGCACGAATTCGCAATCCGCTGCAACTGCTGAAGCGACCCAACTTGTAATTCTAGATTTGCGCAAATATAGTCCAGGACGAAATCGACATTTCTGGGAGGAGCAACAGTGACCGGTCAGACACACCCAGCGAGCCACGGCCGTTTGAGGGCCCGGACGACCGCTGGAAAGCTCGCGCTCGGCACGCTCGCCGTTCTCGTTTTGTCACTGGCCGCCGCGCTCGGTGCAAGCGCGCACCGCTCCGCCGGCACCATCAACGCCGCGGTGATCGCCCCGTTCAGTGGGCCAGCTGCGAACCTCGGTAAGTTCATCAGCCTCAGCTGTTATGCCGCCGCGGAACAGGTCAACGGCGCCGGGGGCGTCCTCGGAAACCAGTTGGGCTGCACAACAGTTGACGACACCGGCGACCCAGCCGACGCAGTCCCTGCGGTCGCCCGTGCGCTCGCCACCTCGAACATCTCATTCGCGAGCGGGCTCGAGACGAACACTGCTGCCGTGACCGTTCCTCTAATGAATGACGCGAAGGTTCCCTTTTTCACCGCCGCCGGCCTGCCGGCTTTCGACAAGACCGCCGATCAGTACTTTTGGCGGATCACCCCCTCCGACGCACAGAACGGTGCTGCCTACGCGGTCTGGGCGAAACTCAAGAAGTACAAGAGCGCAGCGATCGTCCTTCAGAGCAACGCCGGCAACGACACCGCAGGCCCGGGGATCATTCGCGCACTGAAGAGCCTCGGGATCAAGATCACGATCAAGATCGACATCCCGGGCGAAGCCGCCTCGTACGCGAGCGTTGTGTCGCGCGTGAAAGCGAAGAACCCTGCGGTGATCATCACGGCCACGGACCCACAGACCGCGGCCACGTTCTTCTCTCAGTACAAGCAGTTGAACAACGGCAAGGTGCCGCCGCTGATCACCGCAACCGCTTCCTTGACCCCGGATTTCTTCGACGCCATGACTAAGGTGCTCGGCGCGTCGTTTGTGACCAGCAACATCTCGTTGGTCGGCTACCACGTCGCTCCGAGCTCGGCCGCCTTCGCGGCATACAAGGCCGGACTCGCCTCCTCATCGCACGTCTCGCCATCGGATGCCAAGGTCGTCTCCGGGATCGGAGTCATCGCCGGTCTTTATGACGGCGACATCATCATGGCCCTTGCGATGACGGCCGCGAACTCAAGCAAGGGATCGGACTTCAACAAGTTCATTCCGAAAGTGACGACTGCGGGCAAGGGGAAGGTCGTCGTTCACACCTATGCAGCCGGCCTCGCCGCGCTGAAGGCGAAGAAGCAGATCGACTACGTCGGCACAGGCGGCCAGATCCATTTCAACCAGTACCACAACTCGGCCGGAAACTTCTCAGCGACCGCTTTCAACACGGACGGGAGCCCGCGGCTGCTCAGCGTGTTCGGTGCCGGCCTGATCGCCAACGCACTGAAGTAAGACTCGGTTGCGCGCCGGGCACGACGTCCGGCGCGCAACCTGGATCCAGGTCGTCCATGTGCAGCGCGCGAAGGGGGGTTCGATGGGAATCTTTGTCCAGACACTGGGCTTCGGGATCGCCGCTGGGGCGGTGATCTCACTCGGCGCCGTAGGATTCACCGTGCAGTTCGGCATCAGCAACGTCCTCAACATCACCTACGGCGCCTTCATGACGCTCGCGGCGTTTCTCGGCTACGTCCTCCTGAATCGCGGGCTTGACGTCTGGGTTGTATTGGTCGCGGTCGGCGTTGTGATCGCAATTGCCTCCGCGGTCTTCAACCGAGTCTTTCTCAGCCCGCTCAGGGGACGAGGAGCCGGCTTCGTCAACCTGATCATCGGCACGGTCGCGGCCGCCATCATCCTGCAAGGCGTGATCGTGATCGCTGCCGGCCCGAGCGCGGTCACCTACGGACAGCAGTACGGCAAGACTGTCTCAGGTGCCGGGTTGGTCTTCAGCCTCGCGCAATTGATCATCATCAGCATCACGGTCGCGCTCATGTTCGGTCTTCATCTACTGCTTACCCGCACAAAGGTCGGCCGCGCAATGCGCGCGACTTCGACCAACCGGACGGTCGCCAGGGCCTGCGGCATCCGCACCGAGCGGATCATCGACCTGACGTGGCTCCTGACCGGCTTCCTCTGCGGGGCGGCAGGAGTCGCCCTCGCTGTCACGACCGTCACGTTCGACTTCAGCATAGGCTCGACGTTTCTCATCTACATGATTGCGGCATCGGTACTGGGCGGAATCGGGCAACCTTATGGTGCGATGATTGGCGGTCTCGTCGTCGGCATCACAAGCCAGCTCGGTGCCGCATATTGGAGCCCGGCCTACCAGGACGTCGTTGCGTTCTGCATCCTGATCGCGATGCTGCTGATCCGGCCACGCGGCCTCTTCGTCGCTGCCGGAGTCAACCGCCGGAACCTTTCTGCGACATGACTGGCTGGGAGTACTACGCCGTCGTTCTTCTCGTCGATTTCGGCACCTTCTTGATCGCGGCCTGGGGGCTCAATCTCGAGTTCGGCGTCGCGGGAGTGCCGAACCTCGCGTACATCTTTCTCGTAGCTGCGGGCGCGTACACCTACGCGATTACGACGCTCGGGCCGAGTAGCGGAAACGGTGGCTTTCAGCACTACGTGATCGGTGCGCACCTGCCGTATCCGGTCGCGATCCTCTGCGCGGCAGCGGTCTCGGCCGTTCTCGGCGCTCTGGTGGGGATCACCGGCTTGAAGCGGCTGCGTCCCGATTACCAGGCCATGGCGCTGCTCGTCGTGTCGATCACAGCAACGACGCTCGTCTCGGCGAAAACCAGTCTCGTCAACGGCAGCGCCGGGCTCGCATTGATTCCCAATCCGCTGCACTCGATCGAACCTTCCAAGCGTGGCTGGGCCTACGTCGGGATGGTCTTCCTGATCTGCCTGCTCGTCTTCGCAGTCCTGCGCCGCTTTACCGACGGTCCGTTTGGCCGGTTGCTTCGCGCTATGCGCGACGACGAAGAGGCGGCACTCGCGATTGGCAAGAATGTCGTTGCGCTCCGCATTGCCGTTCAGGCCGTCGGAGGAGCGATGGCGGGCGTCTCCGGCGCGCTGCTCGCCGGGTTCCTCGGTGGCTGGTCGCCCGGTGCGTGGCTCTTCATCGAGACCATGGCCTTGCTGACCGCGATCATCGTCGGCGGTATCGGGAACAATTGGGGGGTCGTCCTCGGCACCGCCATCGTTCCGACGTTGATTGTCCAAGGCGTACAGTTTCTCCCGGACATCTCGAGCAACCCCGAGCTCATCCCCCAACTCGGCTGGATCATTCTCGGCTGCCTCACGATCGGTTTCCTGTTTTTCCGCCCCGCCGGAGTGATCCCGGAGACCGGGGTTCGAAGGCGGCATCGCGTCATTGCAGAACCCGCTGAGTTGGCTGAGCAGCCGGCGGACGGCGCGAAGAACGGAGCGTCGATGAGCAACTGGCTGATCGCTCCGCGCGGAGATGCGGATCGTCGGTTGGCTGATGAGCGGGAGGACATCCTCGTCGTCGATGACATCCACCGCGACTTCGGAGGTGTCCGGGCGGTCGATGGCGCGACGTTCTCCGTCCAACGCGGCTCAATCACGGGCTTGATCGGCCCGAACGGCGCAGGGAAGTCGACGGCACTCGGAATCGTCAGCGGCTTCGTACGTGCAGGCCGCGGAACTGTCCGCTTCGACGGTGCGGACGTAACCCGAGCACCGAACTACCGTCGAGCGCGCCGCGGGCTTGTCCGGACGTTTCAGCTCTCGCGCGAATTCGCGACTCTCAGCACCCTCGAGAATCTCGTGGTCGCGGCGCCGCGCGCGCGTAGTGAGTCAGCGTTGGGTGTGCTGCGCGGACGTCGGTACTGGGGCGCCGAGGAACGAGAGATAACCCAGCGTGCGCGACGCCTTCTTGCGCTGTTCCAGATGGAAGACAAGGCAGCCGAACGCGCAGGCAATCTGAGTGGCGGCCAAAAGCGCATGCTCGAGGTGATGCGCGGCGTGATGACGCAGCCGTCGCTGCTGCTCCTCGACGAGCCGACGGCAGGGCTCAGTCCGCGCCTCACGCAGCGGCTCGGTGACGCCTGCCTTGCGTTACGGGAAGAGGGTCTCTCGATTCTGCTTGTCGAGCACGAGCTCGAGACCGTCGACAGGCTCTGCGACACCGTGATCGTGATGGTTCAGGGCAAGGTATTCGCAAGGGGATCGATGGCGGATCTGCGCACCCGCAAAGAAGTGCAGGAGGCCTACCTCGTTGGCTGACGCTTCTGAATCTGGCGGCAAAACCGCGCTCGAGGTCGAGGGGCTGACCGCCGGTTACGGCGACATCGAGATCGTCCATGGGATCGACCTTTCGGTCTCGGAAGGATCGCTCGTCTCGGTGGTAGGCCCGAACGGGGCGGGAAAGAGCACGCTCTTGAAAGCGATCCTGGGGCTCGTCAAGGTGTTCGACGGGAGTATCAGGCTGGACGGCCACGACGTGACGCGCTTCCCGCTGGAACAGCTCGTTCGACGCGGAATCGGGTACGTCCCACAGGTCGATGACGTTTTCGAGACGCTCCGCGTGCACGAGAACCTCGAGATGGGCGGCTACTTGCTGGACAAGCCGACACGCGCGCGACGCATTGAGGAGGTCTTAGAATTCTTCCCGGTCCTCGCCGAGCACATGCGCCGTTACGTCGGCACGATGAGTGGCGGAGAACGCAAAATGGTTGCCGTTGGCCGTGCGTTGATGACGTCACCGCGCGTCGTGATATTCGATGAGCCGACCGCTGGGCTCGCCCCGACTCTCGTGCAGTCGGTACTTGAAGACCAGGCTCGAGCGCTTGCCGACCGTGGGAAGGCCGTACTGCTCGTCGAACAGCGTGCGCACGCAGCGCTTCAGTTGTCGGATTGGGCGTACGTCCTCGTGCAAGGCCGCGTCGCCCGCTCAGCGCGTGCCGCCGACGTCCTGAGCGACCCAGAGATGGGCGAGGTCTTCCTCGGGGGAGCCGTCAAGTCGTAGAGCTTTGTCTGATCGCAGTTGCTGACGACAATCGGGGAAAATTGCATGCATGCCCTTCCGCATCACTCGAGGCGAAATATCTCCTCGAGGGTTGCGGGACCTGCGTTGGGCACGCGCTCCTCTAGGAGGTTCGCCATCGTGTCTTGCCAGCGGGCGTTCACGTCCTGTGCCTTCATGTGCGCTGCAGCTGCCTCGAGATTGTCAGCTTCGAAGTATCCGAATACGTCGTTGCCGTTGCGGAAGATCGAGTAGTTGCGAATACCTGCCTGGCGGAGCGCTGCGAGGAGTTCTGGCCAGACGTCTTCGTGGGCTTTGACGTACTCATCGATCTTGTCCGGACGAACGCGCAGGACGAAAGCGCTGCGTTGCGTCACCGTTCTTCCTCCTCGCAGACGATGTTGTGTTGGATCAGACCCCGTGGGTGCCAAAAACGCGGTCCGCCCGTCGGAGCGGTGTGTAGGCAGGATCTTCGGGTGTTCATCTCATGTGTGTATTGGCTGTTTCGGCATCTTCTCGCGCTGGTCGTGCTGGGTTGCAGGTCCGACGCCGAGAACGAGGTCGAAATACTGTTGTTGCGTCACGAACTCGCAGTGTTGCGGCGGCAGGTGAGCAGGCCGCGCTGCCGTCCGGCTGACCGCGTGTTCCTGGCCGCGTTGGCTCGGACCCTTCCTCGGGAACGGTGGAGTAGCGTATTTGTGCGACCCGAGACGATTCGACGTTGGCACCGCTCGCTGCTCGCGCGGCGCTGGACGTATCCGCATCGACCGCCTGGCCGACCGACACGAAGGTGCGGGCGCTGGTTGTGCGGTTGGCACGGGAGAACCCCAGCTGGGGCTACCGGCGGATTCAGGGCGAGCTCACGGGACTTGGCATTCGGGTTGCGGCCAGCACCGTCTGGTCGATCCTGCAGCAGGCCGGCATCGACCCCGCGCCGCGCCGCTCGACCGAGACGTGGCGTGAGTTCCTCCGCGCCCACGCCAGCGGCATCGTCGCCTGCGACTTCTTCACAGTCGACACCGTGCTGTTTCGCCGCCTCTACGTGCTGGCGTTCATCGAACTCGCGACACGCCAGGTGCATCTGGCGGGTGTCACGACGAATCCGACCGGCGGATGGGTGACCCAGCAGGCGCGCAACATCATTGAGACGTTCGTCGACCGAACCGAGCCGATCCGGTTTCTGATCCACGATCGCGACAGCAAGTTCACGGTCGCGTTCGACGAGGTGTTCCGATCCACAGGCATCCGAGCGATCCGCACGCCGGTGCGAGCACCGAACGCAAACGCGTTCATCGAGCGATGGATCGGCACCGTACGCCGCGAGTGCCTTGATCGTCTTTTGATCGTCAATCGACGTCACCTCGAGCGCGTCCTTCCCGTATACGTCGAGCACTACAACGCGCACCGCCCGCACCGCTCCCTCCGACAGCGATCCCCGACCGGACGTGCCAAACCGGACTCAGGGACCGTCGCCGCCCTCGACAGGTCCGACGTCAAGACGTCCTCGGAGGGCTCATCCACGAATACAAAAGCGCAGCCTAACCAGGGCGGATCGGGTTTCCGGCACCCACGGGGCTTCGGCATCGGCGAGATCTCTCGCGGTTCACTCCCGAAAGCTCCTGCGTTCGTACGGCCGCTCGTCTCCGGTGCAGCGCGGGTGTCGCGCGAACCCTATGGGGGCACCGGGAGCAGCGACGAGCGAATCGAGGATGACGGATGGCCTCGCAGCGACCCGAAGCGCGGGTACGACCACGTAAACGGTTGTGGCGCCCTCGAGCCGGGCGCAACGCTGTCAAACAGATCCTCGACGGCTGGCTGACCTCGAGCACATCTCCGGAACGGATCTGGGCGAGTCGAATATGCGATGGCGGGTGCCGGGGCGGTCGAACGGTGCGTTCTCGAGTCCACTAACGGGGCAGTCCGTGGGTTCGAATCCCATCCCGGCCGCCTACCGTTCGCCCGGTACCGTCCGCGCCGTAACGAGGCGCAGTGCGATCTTCGGGCAGTCGGCGACCGCGCGCCTCGCATGTTCCTCGAGGGCCGGCGGGATCGAACGCTGATCGACGATCGGAAAGCCCCAGTCATCGAGTCGAATTCGCTCGGGGAACAGTTCGGCGCAGAGTCCGTGTCCGTCGCAGGCGATCGGGTCGAGTCGAAGCAGCTTGCTCATGCGCCTGCTGCTCTCAGTACGCCGCGGTCGCGATGTCGGCATCGTCGATGCTTGAGATGCGTGTCGGTCTCGGCGGCGAAGGTCGCGAGCGCGCTGGTGACGAACCGCGCGGCGCCGTCGGGGTGATGGCATGCGCCGCGGCCCGCGACCTGTTGCGCCCAGCGAGCTAGCCGGGAACGATCGTCGTACTTGCCCGAGGCCAGCTGCTCGAGCCCACCCGCGAGCGCCGCCAGGCCACGCGCGCATGGGCCGCACTGGCCCGCGCTCTCATTCGCGAGGTAGCGGGCAATCCGCGCGGTCTCCGCCAGCGCGCACGTCGCCGTCGGCAGCGCGACGACAACGCCCGCGCCGAGTCCCGAGGAGGCGGTCAACCGTAGGTCCGCCTCGCGTGTCCAGCCTCCGAAGTAGCCGCCGACCAGGTACGCATCGATCTGCTCGGACGGGCCACCGGCCTGGGCGATAAGCCCCTGGAGCGGCGTGCCGAGCTCGATCTCGTACACCCCCGGTCGCCGCACGGCGCCGGAAAGGCTGACGAGTGCCGTGCCCGGCTCCGTTTCGGTTCCGAGCGATCGGAACCAGCCCGGGCCATGGCGTGCGATCAGGGCGACGTGCGCGAGCGTCTCCGCGTTCTGCACGAGGCTCGGGGCGTTGTCGAGACCGCGTTCGAATGGGTACGGAGGCTTCACCGTCGGTTTCGCGGCCCGGCCGCCGAGCGCGCTCAGCAGCGCGGTCTCCTCGCCGGAGACGAAGCCGTCGGGGATCGAGGCGAGCCGCCAGTGCACCTTGTCGCGGCGCTCCGCGAGCGCGGCCGCTAACACCGCACGCTCCCGGGCGGCGCTCCGTGCGATGCAGATGATGATCTCTCGCGAGCCGACGGCGGTGGCGGCGGTGAGTGCGCCGTCGAGAACGAGATGCGGCACGGTGCGCAGGAGTGCCTTGTCCTTCCGGCTTGCCGGCTCGCCTTCCGTCCCGTTCACCACGGTGAACGGGCGCTTGCGCTGATCGGCCACGGCACGCAGCTTTGTACCCGTCGGAAAGCCACCACCGCCACGCCCGCGCAGGCCGCTCGCAGTGACGCGCTCGATCAACCCCGAGCCGCCGACGAGTGGCCCGTGGAGACCAAGATGCTCCTGCAGTCCGACCGGCCGCCCGTCGTCCCTCATGCCCGCAAGGAGCCGGGCCACGCCGTGCGGCGCCTCCGCGGGTGCGGCGGTCGTCCTCGTCGTCATCCCGACACCGGCGCACCGTCGACGGTGCCCGCGACGGTGCCGGCTCGACTGTCGATCGCGAGCCTGAAGACGAGTTGCAGCCGTCCTCCTGCTCCGCTCGACACCGACGCGACGACCTCTTTCCCTGCGAGCGTGGTGACGCTTCCCGTGTAGACGGTCCGGGTGCCCGCCGGCACGTAGGAGACACCGCTCGCGCTCATCGTGACGCCCCCGGACACGGGCTGGCCTCGCAGGTCGATCCGCGTCACTCCGCCGGGGCCGCCGGCGAGCCTGCCCGAGATCACGACGTGCAGCAGGCCGTTGAGGTCGTTCGACTCCCTGATCCGGCCGCGCACCCTGGCTGCGAAGCGTGTCCTCGGCAACGAGACCGTGGTCGTCTTGCGAACCGTCGCCGAGACCGGCGTCACCCGGTGCGCGAGCAGGCGCTGCGGGGTGCCGGCCCGGCGCGCCCAGCCGGTCTTGCCCGGCCCGGACTCGAACCACAGACCAATTGCCAGCGGGCAGACGAGCGCAGCGACCGCCGTAGCGACGCGAGTCGGCGCCGCGCCGTCTTCGACGAACCACACACGCGCGAGCACGGCAGCGAGCACGAGCACCACCGCCCCGACACCGACGATCAGCATGAACCCCGAGCGCGCATCGCTGCCGGTGCCAAGAGCGTGCACGAGTGCAACAGGCCAGCAGGCGTAGGCGAGCCAGTGCACGCGGCGCCAGAGCCGATGACCGAGACGCGCCCGCAGCAGGCTCGTGATCACGAGTGCGATCAGCAGATCGAAAGCGACCGTGCCGAGACCAAGCCAGACAGGCCGGTAACGCGAGACGAACGGTACGAGCGCGTCCACGATCCGCACGGGCGCATATCCGTCGAGGATCGTCGTCAGCACATGGATGACGACGAACGCAACCGCGAGCAACGTCAGGTGCTTGTGCAGCCCGCCGAGGGCGAACCGGGGCCAGCGGTGGCTGCGCCCCCTTGCTGTCGTCAGGACGCCGAGCGCCACGGACGCCGTCAGCAGGAGCAGCGAGACGATGCCGGTCCCGCGCGTCAGGTACCAGAGCGCCTTGGCACTGAAGAGGGTGTTCGCAATCATGCGGCGCGTCGATCGCTCGGCCAACCCGAAACGAAGCTCACGCGACCATTGGCGCGAACGAGCCGCGCGGGAGTCGCGGTCGCTTCGAGCCATGACGGCGCCTCGTCTCCCAGCACGATTGCAGCCGTCGCCGCCACGTTCGCCTCGACACAGGTTGGTGCGGCGACGCTCACGCTTCGCCACGTCTCGGGGACAGGGCGCCCTGACCGTGGGTCGAGGATGTGGTGCGCTTCACCTCGGTCGGTCTGCCAACGACGAACCGAGGTACTCGACGTCGCGAGACCGCCCGACGTGATCTCGACCACCGGTCCCGGGGCAGCGAGGGGTGCGCTGTGATCCTCGGCGATCCGGATTGGCCAGGCGGCAGGAGGGCCGGCGACCGCGATGTCGCCACCGAGGGAGACCAGCACTGACGATCCGGTCGAGCGCGCGATCAGATCCGCGCTCCAGTCCGCGCACCACGCCTTCGCGGTCGCACCGAGATCGAGCTCCACGCCCGCAGGCACGCGCAGCGTCAGGTTTTCCGTGTCGAGCTCGACGGGCTGCGGCGGACGGAGACGGGCAGGGCCGCAGTCGATCTGCCAGCGCCCGCGCGACCGCACGAGTGCAAACGTGCGGTCGTAGCCGCAGGCGCGGAGATCGGCCCCGAGCGTCGGATCGACGCAACCGTGGCTTGTCACCCGCGCTCGCAGCGCGACCGAGACCAGCTCGCCGAGCTGCGGCGAGATATCGACCCGCTCGCCTGAACGGGCGTTGGCGCGCGCGAGCTCCGAGTCGGCACGGAACCGACTGCACACCGCGTCGAGACCGCGCACCTCCCGCTCGAGCGTCGCGCGTGCGTGGTCGAGCGCATCGTCGTCGGCGACGGCAACGAACGCCGACGTGCCTAGCGCGGCGAACGACGTCGTGCGCATGCTCAGGAGCCGCCGGAGGAAACGACCGGCGGCTGGTACGAGGGCGTCGGGGCAGACGCGGGGGGAGAAGCGCTCGTCGGAGGGTCGACGTTCGCCGAGACGAGCGGCGCGGCGGGAGCAACCGTCAGCGCTGCCAGCGGCCGGGCCGAGCGCGTGGCCGGAGCGCGCACGATCGCCTTCTTGAAGTGGGTCGAGCCTGCCGCCAGCGCTGCGAACACACCGCTCAACCCGACCGCTACCGCAACAGCTCCGCCTGTCGCGAGTTGGAGGCGCCTGCGAGCGGCGTTCCGCGCCAAGACTGCGTTGCGCAACTCCGCCTCCTGCTCGTGATTCATACCCGCACCGTCGCAGCCGAACATGAGACGCCGATGAGTGTCCCCTAGGAAGCAGCTAAGCCTGGACGGGCAGCTCCAGCCAGACATCGGTGCCGTTGCCGCCATTTGCTGCGACCGCCCGGCCGCCGTGCGCCTCGGCGATCAGGCCGACGATGGACAGCCCGAGCCCTGCGCCGCCGCGCCCGCGTGCATTGTCGGCCCGGCTGAAACGATCGAACGCTCTGTCGAGAAAAGCCGCCGGGAAGCCTGGGCCGCCGTCGGTCACGTGCAGCTCGAGAACGCCGTCGCGTGAAACGGTGTGAAGGCGAACGTCGCCCCCACCGTGGGCGAGGGCGTTCTCGACGAGGTTCGAGAGCGCCTGGTCGAGACGGTCGCCGTCCGCTCGGACGATCTCGCCGGTCGTGGTCGCCGAGATCGTGCGGCCGAGCTGCTCGGCGCGGGAGTGGAATCGGGCGGCGACCTCCGCAAGCAGGGTGTCGACCTCGAGCTCGCGCGGCCGGATCGGCAGCGTGCCCTGCTCCGCCCGCGCGATCAGGAGCAGGTCGTCGGCCAGGCGAGACAGTCGAACGGTCTCCTCCGCCGCGGAGCGGAGCGCCGCTTCGAGCTCGGCCGGCGTTCGGGGTCGGCGCAGGGCCAGCTCGAGCTCGGTGCGCAACAGGGCGAGCGGTGTGCGCAGCTCGTGACTCGCGTCGGCGACGAAGCGGCGCTCGTGCTCGAAGGAGGCGCGCAGCCGCGTCAGCATGTCGTTCAGCGTGATCGCGAGCCGTGAGATCTCGTCGTTGGCACGGGGCACGGGCAAGAGGGTGGGGGATACCGCCGTGATTGCCGCAGCGCGTCGACGCATCGCCTCGACCGGGCGGAGCGCTGCCGCCGCGAGCCCGTACCCGGCGAGTGAGGCAACGAGTAGCGCAAGCGGGCTCGCGATCAGGAGCTCGCGCAGCAGCCGGTCGAGCGTCTCGTCCCGGGACGAGAGTGACCGTGCAAGCACGACGACGGACCGGTCGCGCGAGGAGCGCACTGCGATCAGCCGCCACGTGCCCGCGAATCGTCGGATGGTGACCGTGCGGTGCAACGTCGCGCCCGCCGCGACGTGGGCGGCCGAAGACGCATCGAGCAGCGGTGCGAGTCGCGCCGGCGTCGAGCGGATCGTCGATCCGTTGGCGTCGAGGACTTCCGCTAGGGTCGTGCCGCCGCTTGCATCGGGGTCGACGATGCCTCGCTCGTTCGGCTTATGGGTCAGCGCCTCATGCGCCTGGGCGCGCAGCGTTTGATCGACCGATGAGAGCAGCGCGTTCCCGACGCGCACGTAGACGAGCACACTCAGCGCAGCGAGGACAGCAGCCATCGCAAGCGCGAACGCGAGTGTCAGGCGAACCCGGATCGGCAGCTTCGTCAGGCGGTCGCCTTCAGTCGGTAGCCGACGCCCCGCACCGTCTCGAGGGAGTCTGCTCCGAACGGCCGGTCGATCTTCTCGCGGAGATACCGGATGTAGACGTCGACGACGTTCGAGCGGTTCTCGAAGGCGATGTCCCACGCTCGCTCGAGCAACTGGTCTCGCGTCAGCACCGCTCCCGGATGACGCATGAACAGCTCGAGCAAGGCAAATTCCTTCGCCGACAGATCGAGCTCGACCTCGCCGCGCCAGGCCCGGTGTGCGGCCGGGTTGAGCCGCAGGTCGCCGACCTCGATCACGGATGGACGTTCGCGCGGGGCGCGTCGCCCGAGTGCGCGCAACCGGGCAAGCAGCTCCTCGAACGAGAAGGGCTTCATCAGGTAATCGTCGGCTCCCGCGTCGAGTCCCTCGACGCGATCCTCGACGGCGTCACGTGCCGTCAGCATCAGTACCGGGCTCCAGATGCCGTCGCGCCGGAGCCGGCGACAGACGCCATAGCCATCGAGCCCGGGCAGCATCACGTCGAGCAGGATGACGTCGTACTGCATTGCGCGGGCCATCCCGATCGCCCGCGTGCCGTCCTCGGCGAGGTCAGCGATGTGCCCCTCTTCGCCGAGACCCCGCACGAGCAGCTTCCCGAGCTTCACTTCGTCTTCGACGACGAGGACACGCATCGCCGTATTGTGCGCCTCGAAGACTGCGACGGCGCTCGGCTTCACGATGCTCAGCCGTCGAAACGCATGGCGTGCGCCCACGGAGCGATCCACGGAACCGTGGCAACCGCGAGGATCGCACCGACCACGATTGCGCCGGCGAGGAGCACCGCTCGCGTCCTCGAGCCTTCGACCCGCGGACCGCGAACGTCGGCGGCTGCGAGCCGCGGCAGCTTGGTGACATGACCGAGCACATGCAGGGACATCGCACCCACCCAGACGATGAAGCTCGCCTTGTGGAGCGGCAACACGAGCCGTGTTCCCGGACCGAGGGCAGCGAGCGCGACCCCCGTCGCGAACAGACCCGTGCTGGAGACCACGACGATCGGCCCGAGGAGGCGGAGCAGCGCCGGAGGTGGTCCTGCGGAGACGTACTCGTGGTGCTTCGCGTAGAAGCGCAGGAACCGGTACCCGGTGGTGCCGATCTTCAGGAGCACGACCGGCACGAGGAGCATGCCCACGAAGATGTGCCAGGAGAGAAAGGTCTGCAGCGAGACGAGCGTTGCGCATTCGACTGCGAGCAGGATCAGCAGCACCGACGCCGTCGTTGCCGTCAGACGACTATTCCCCGCCGGGCCGCCGAGCCGCGACCACACTCCCGTCCGCGAGCCGTAAGCCCCTCTCCGGAAGCTTGTGTGCCGCTGAGGTTCGACCTGCATGCGATGAGTAGAGCGCAGGTAAATGAGGTGACGATGAGACGCCTGGAGGTCTTTTCAGAGATGGCGACTCACGCTCGCCACGGTGCCGCAATCGACTCATCTGGGACTAGTAGGCGAGTTCGTTTCCGTAATACCGGCTGACTAGGCTGGTCAACCTAGTGTGTCGACGAGGTCGTGAGCTTCGCCCGCGCAAATCTCCGAGCCCTACGCGTGATCAACTCGACCAGGCAACACCTGCTCGCGTCAATCGTGGCCGATCCGGCCGAGGACGCGACCGGCACGTCCCCGCCAACGGACGATTTCGCCCGACGGCCGTCGCACCAGATGTAAACCCTCATCTCTGCCTCCACTCAATCTCCACGCGGTCGGGGTCGAGAACGACTTCTGGCGTTGACCCGCGCTTGGATGAGGCACGCTAGTTCGCTGCGGGAAACCCGTGCCACCCATCCGAAGGCCTGTAGCGGAGTAGATGTCGACCCACGACGCACCATAGAACATCGATCTCGACAGGCAACGAAAGCGGAGCCTCGGGAAGAAAGCTCGCGTCGTCGGCGTCTTGCGCGCTCCAGTACTCAGGCTCCGAGGCATCGAAGATTAGGACGCCGTGCCTCGTGGAGAACTCAGGCCAAAGAGACTGCCGAAGGTTCGAAGTAGTAGCGTTGGATGCTCCGCGTCAACCTTCCGGAACAACACCGCTTCGCTGGGCTGAATGATCTTCCACGGTCTCCGTACAAGCAGCTCGAGGATCTCCAAGAGCCTGGTCTTGCCACTTCGCTTTTCTGGCGCCGTTACGAACAGGTACGGCGTCCCGAGCGCCGCCTCAAACGCCCACGTGTGAAGGATTCACAGCACGACGGCGTGTCGCGCGCTCGCGCTGAGGTAGACGTAACGGTCGACGAACGCCGCGAGCGTGTCGGCGAGACATTGTTCGTTCGTGGGCACTAGCCGACTCCACCCAGCCGGCAAACGGTTCCATACAGGTCGTGTTCAAGTCCCTCGAGCACGATCTCGAGGAACGCGATCGACTCCCCGTCAGCGATCGCTTCGCGCAGACGGACGATGCGGGCGAGGTAATCCTGGATGTCCCAGAGGAGCGGGCGGCTGTTGGCTGGCGCGGGCATTGCCCGCGGAGCTTTGTCTCAGCGGGCGGGCGTACCTAGCGACGATAGGTGCCTGTTCGCTACTGGTCGTGAAATGAAGCCGCCGGCTCGCTTACGTTCGGGTGCTGTTTCGGGCGCTGCCGACTAGGTCTAGTCACCGTGGCGGCTCGAAAGCCACCGCTTCGATGCGCGCTCAACCTGCTTGTCAACTGACGGCCCGAGCCGTTCGCCTTCATCGTCACTTTGGAGGTAGCCACCTTCCCGCGCGCGAGCAAGTCGTATCTGGATATAACGCGGCTTGTAGTGCCACGTTCTGGTCAACTCCTCGTGAGCGGCTGAGATAGTGAGCTTCCGCCGCAAGCGAAGGTAATCAAGAACCAGCGCGACCTCACGTTCAGGCGTCGCCGCCCGCGGCGCGTGTGTGCAGCTGGTGTTTCGCCTACATACCCGATGAACGTGTTGACGAGGGCGTTCATCACTTCGCCCATCTCACCATCGAAACGGAGAGTCTGCTGCCGCCGCCGTGCTTCCTCAATCACGAGGTCAAGGCTGAACTTCGCCACGACCGGCTGAGTCATCCCTCCCTGAGGAACCTCGGCTGTAGTCGGAAAGACAAACAGGCCGGATACGGCCGGACGACCGCCTTGATTCACGAGCCACGCCGTAGCTTGCCAGCCGTCCGCGAGATCGAAGTCAACTCGGTCGTGCCGCTTCACTCGGCTCCACGCCAGCTGCGAAGGGGATAGTGGAGCGCGACGGCGTGGCACGCCACGGTTATCCCCTGCACCACCAGATTCGAAAGCCTTGTCGCTACACATTCGCTACACGGTGCCTGGAAAGCGACTCGCAGTCCCGGCTGAATCCGTTAGCCAAAGCCATGAAAAACGTGCCCCCGACAAGAATCGAACTTGTGCACGCGGTTTAGGAAGCTTCGAGCGTAGTTCGAGGAGTCCCTGCAAAAAAGCTTGTTCTGCGCGAACACGGTGGGTTGTGCGCCAGTGATTGCGCCAGTGGCGGGCAGGCGAAGTCGTGCCGTGACAGGACCGTTGCGGCCCGATCGGGCTGGCTTGCAATCGCGAGCCGGTTGGCTGATCGCCTGCGGGGCGTGCGTGGGTTCCTTTTCGGTTGCTTTGCATTCTTCACGTGTGTCGACAACAAGTCCGAAACAGGGCGACGTGGCGTCAATGAGATCGAGGCGTACTGCACTGCGGTTTCCCGCATCAGGATCAGCAGGTCCTCTCACGCCGGAGCGGTCGGCTGCGGGAAGTCTTCGACCGATGGGAGCTTCATATGCCGTCAAGTGGCGGGAGCCGGGCGGCCAAACGTTTCTCGGACGGTTCGAATTCGACACGACAGCGGTCGTGCTTACCGGCCGCAACGATGGTGAGGAAGCGGTAAGGCGCATGATCGGCTTCGACGAGGTGCGCGGCTTCCGTCTCGGAGAGAATGCCGGGGAGCGGCTCGACGGAGAACGGACGCTCGTTGTCGGGCGCTCGGGCGGCGACTTTGTCATCGCCAGCGTGGTCATGCAGACCGGTGTGCTGCAGGAGCTCGTTCATCGGCTTTCAGAGCTTCGCTTGCTCGCGCCGAGGCGGGTCAACTGACACAAAGAGTCAGGACGGTGAGTCTCGTTTGCGTTTGAGAAGGAGTTTGAGGGTGCGAGCGGAAAGGCACGTGAGGAGGTAACCGTGGACTCACTGCCGGATGAGGATCGCTGCGCTCATTGCGGCGCGTCGATCGATAGGCCCGTTTGCCTGAGTTGTGGGGCGAACCTGTCCGTTGCCGCTGGGTCGGCGGGTGTCGAGGACATCTCGGCGCTCGAGCAGAGGCAGACGCTCGCCGACGAGGACCAGACGGCGGCCGATCGTGATCAGACCTGGGCTGACCGCGATCAAACCTCAAGCGACAGCGATCAGATCAGCTCTGACAAGGATCAGCAGGCGGCCGATCAGGATTACGAGAGCGGTGGCAGCAACCCGGCGGATCACGCGCGGACACGAGCCGAGCGGCAGCACACAACCGAGGACCGCGAGGAGGTGTCTGAGGCGAGAGATGAGACGGCCGCTGCCCGTCTAGGCACGGCCGCAGAACGCGATCAGGCAGCGAGCTTGCGGGATCTGGGCGCAGAGGCCCGGGATACGCTGGCGCGTCAGCAGGAAGGGTGGAGAGGAGCGGGCGCGACGCGCGAGGAGATCCTGATGCGGGTGACCCAGGATCGTGCACGTGCTGCGCTCGATCGTGCGAAGGCTGCGGAGGATCGAAAGCGGGCGGCCGCCGACCGTAAGGAAGCGGCCCGTGACCGGGCGGAGGCGTTGCGCACCTACACGGACGAACTGACGGGCGCTCGCATCCGTGCGATCGGCCTCGCAGAGCTCGGGAACGAACTCGAACGTGCGCAGCGCACCGAAGGAAAACTCGTGGTCGCGTTCGTCGATGTGAACGGACTGAAGGCCGTCAACGACAGCCAAGGACATCTCGCCGGCGACCAGCTGCTGCGCGATGTCGGGTTGGCGCTCCACGCCCATCTGCGCCCCTACGACTTGATCGTCCGCTACGGCGGCGACGAGTTCATCTGCGCAATGCCCCACATCGACATTCCGCCGGCAAACAACCGCTTCGAACTGATCGCCGAGACACTGAACGCAGTCCACCCAGAGCACTCGATCAGTTTCGGTCTGGCCCAGGCAGGACCCGGCGACAACCTCGACGAACTGATCGCGCACGCAGACGCAAACCTCCTCGACTCTAGGCGCTAACTCGGTGCATGGAGTCGCGGTTCCTGAGTTTGACGAGCTGTCGTACGCTCGCGGCGTTCAAACAGAGGCGGTCTTTGCAGCGGTTGTCGCTGCCATCGACTTCGGCCTCTACATCTATCGGGCAGAGAGCTCTCCGTCGCCTGCGGCGAGCGTAGGCGAGGATGCCTTCGTCACCTCGTAGGGCCGGGGCCTGATGCGCTTCGCGAGGCTTGCCGTGGGCCGAAGAATCTTCACGCTGCGAAGTTACCGCGACGATCCCACCCAGGCTTCGTCGGGTGACTGACCGGAGCAACTCGTCAAGTACAAGCCCACGGTTCTGCCGGATATCCCGACACCCACCTTCCTTAGGGCCTAACCACCAGCCTACGCCGCTGCGAGTGGTCTGGGCGGGAAGTATCGCCCGGTCGAGGATGTAGACGACGGCGGCAGTCTTCCCTGTTGCAGGGGCCGGGGGTGGGGTGTATACCGAGGATTGTGACCGTTGGCTCTAAGCGGCCGGTCGAGCTTCGGGCCGCCGCCGAGCAGGAGGCTGCCGAGCTTGTGGCCGTTGCCGAGCAGCAGGCTGCTGAGCTTCTGGCCGCCGCCGAGCAGGAGGCTGCCGAGCTTCTGGCCGCTGCCGAGCGGCAGGCTGCTGAGCTTGTGGCCGCTGCCGAGCGGCAGGCCGCGGAGC
>JACDGR010000313.1 GCA_013821525.1 Actinomycetota bacterium | reverse complement strand
ATGCGAGGCCGCGGATGAGTTCAGCGTCGACGCCGGCCGGGCGGCGACGCGGCGCCTCCTCTGCCGCACAGAGCCGGACGGGCTCCTGTGCGCGAACGACCTGCTCGCGGCAGGCGCGATCGGAGCGCTGCGTGCCGCCGGCTATGAGATCCCAGATCACATCGCCGTGGTCGGCATGGACAACAGCGAGCTCGCGGGCATCACCTGGCCGCCGCTCTCGAGCGTCGATCTCGGCTCGGAGGAGCGCGCCCGCCGCGCGGTCGAGTTGCTGATGGACCGGATCGAGCAGCCGGCGCGACCGACGGAGCGCATCCACGTCGAGGCCCGACTCGTCGTCCGCGCATCGAGCAGCGCCGAGGTGCTCGCGTGAGCGAGGTCGTCTCGCCGCCGCAGGGGAAGGGCAGGTCGTTCCCGTTCCCGCCGAAGCGCCGTCGCGGTCGCGCGGCCGCGACGCTCTCGGGCTCGGAGACGATCCTGCTGCTGATCCCCGCGCTGATCCCGATCGTCGTGCTCAGCCTGCTGCCGCTCGTGCGCGGGATCTACCTCGGCTTCACGGATGCGCACGCCGGATTCAAGGTGACGACGCACTGGGCGGGCCTCGCGAACTTCCATCGCTTGATCCACGACAGCTTCTTCGTCAACTCGTTCAAGATCGGCTTCATCTGGGCCTTCAGCGTCACGATCGTCCAGTTCGCGCTGGCGCTCGGACTCGCGCTGCTCCTGAACACGAATCTGCGCGGCCGCTGGGTCGCCCGGTCGCTCGCCCTCGTCCCGTGGGCGATGCCGCCCGTCGTCGTCGGGATCATGTGGAAGATCTTCTACGCGCCCCAGGCGGGCCTCCTGAACGAGGCGCTGCGTCGCGGGCACCTGCCGGGCCAGAACATCGACTGGCTCTCCGACTTCAAGTGGGCGCTGCCCGCGGTCATCCTCGTCGGCGTCTGGGCGGGGATGCCGCAGACGACGGTCGCGCTGCTCGCAGGTTTGCAGGGGATCGCGGGAGAGATGCACGAAGCGGCGGCCGTCGACGGCGCGACCACCTGGCGGCGCTTCATCCACATCACGCTGCCACAGTTGCGGCCGGTGATTCTCGCGATCACGTCGATCGACTTCATCTGGAACTTCAACTCTTTCGGCCTCGTGTACGTCCTAACGGAAGGTGGGCCGGGGACAAAGACGCAGTTGCCGATGCTGTTCGCCTACAACTCGGCGTTCAAGTACGGCGAGTTCGGTTACGCCTCGGCGCTCGGCGACGCGATGGTCGTCGTGATCGCAGTCGTCCTGTCGGTCTACATGTTCGGCCGGCTGAAGGAGGCCGTCCAGTGATCACGAGCCGGCATCCGAATCGCGTCAAGGCGGCGCAGTATCTCGCTCTGCTCGGTTACATGATCTTCCTCGCGGTGCCACTGGTCTGGCTGCTCTCGTCGAGCTTCAAGAGCTCACGTGAGCTCGTCGAGCTGCACCCGTCGCTGATCCCGCAGCATCCGACGATCGCGAACTACACGGCAGCGCTGCATCAGGCCGACATCGTCCACGCTGGGCTGAACAGCCTCAAGGTGGCCGTGATCACAGCGCTCCTGACGACGCTCGTCGGGCTTCCGGCTGCGTACGTGCTCGCCCGCACGCGCGGGATCATCTCGAAGCTCGGGCTCGGCTACATCCTCGTCAGCCAGATGTTCCCGCTGATCCTGATCATCATCCCGCTCTTCCTCGTCCTGCGCGACCTGCATCTGACGAACACCCACTCGGGGCTGATCCTCGTCTATCTCGTCTGGTCGCTGCCCTTCATCCTCTGGATGCTCCAGAGCTACATTCGCAATATTCCGCGGGACCTCGAAGAGGCCGCCGCGGTGGACGGTGCGCGCCGGATCCAGATCGTGATCCGGATCATCGCACCACTGCTCGCGCCCGGCGTGGTCGTCACGTTGCTCTTCGCGTTCATCTCTGCGTGGAACGAGTTCTTCTTCGCGCTCGTGCTCGTGCAGAGCCCGGGCCTCGTGACGCTCCCGGTCAAGCTCGCCCAGTTCGTCGGAATCGAGGGTGTGATCAGGCTCGGCCCGCTGGCGGCCGCGTCGCTGCTCGCGACGATTCCGAGCCTTCTCTTCTTCTCGGTCATGCAGCGCTGGCTGACGAGCGGCCTCCTCTCCGGAGCCGTGAAGGGCTAGTGACCTGCGAATGCAACGGCCCCCAAGTCGTCCCCCCAGGGATCCCCAACAGAAAGGTGCTGGAATGAAGAAGTATCTGAGCGCCGCCTCCGCGGTACTCGCGTGTGCGGTGCTCGTCGTCGCTGCGGCTTCCGCATCGCCGAAGAAACACAGTGCGGTCACGATCAACTTCATGACCTACGTGTGGCAGCCGACCACGGTTGCGGCGACGAAGCAGATCGTCGCGGCCTGGAACGCCTCGCACTCGGACATCAAGGTGAACGAGATCCAGATCGACCCGAACACGGTTCACGACTACATGGTCACGAACTTTGCCGGCAGCACCGCGCCGGACATCGTTCAGGACGAGGCCGCGGATCTCGCCGGCTTCACGCAGCAGGGCTACATCGCGGATATCCGCAAGCTGATCCCGTCGGGTCTGCAGGCGAGCATCGCGCCACGGGCCTGGGGCTCGGTCACCTTCGGCCGCAAGGTCGTTGCCGTGCCGACGCTGCTCCAGACCTACAACGTGTTCGCGAACGTCGACGCGTTGAAGGCCGCCGGAGTGAAGCTCCCGACGGTCGCAAGCCCGTGGACGTGGACACAGTTCCGCGCCGCGGCGAAGAAGCTGACCGGCAACGGCAAGTTCGGGGTCGGCTGGGGACTCAAGTCCCCGACGTCCGTCTCGATGAGCATGGCGCTCAACTGGGGCGGCACGTTCTTCTACTTCGACAAGAGCGCAGGTAAGTGGGTCGTCAAGGTGACCGCGGCCGAGACGAAGTACCTGACCACGGTCCACGACATGATCTGGACCGACGGCAGCATCGATCCGGCAGCGGTCGGCTCGAGCGGCGGTGGCGTGCTCCCGGGCTTCTTCGCGGGCAAGTACGCGATGACGATCCAGGGCAACTACGCCGCGCAGCAGATGATCTCCGACGCTCCCGCTGGGTTCCACTGGGCGCTGCTGCCGCTGCTGAAGGGCACGTCGCAGGATCAGATGGCCGATCCACAGACGTTCTCCGTCACGTCGCAGAGCCAGCACAAGCAGGAGGCGGTGCAGTTCCTCGCCTACCTTGCGAATGCCCAGAACATGCAGAAGCTCGCTGCGGGCGACTGGTTGATCCCGTCGAACCCGGCAGCGGGCAAGAAGCTCGTCAAATCGACGAAGCACTACGGAAGCTGGAAGGTCGCGATCTCGTCGCTGCCGGCACTGCGCCAGCATCCGCTGAACCAGCTCGTGAACTACCCGCGCTTCAAGAGCCAGATCGCCACACCGGCTCTGCAGGCGTACTTCCAGAACAAGTCGAGCCTGTCAGACCTCTCGGGCGCGCTCTCGTCGGGTTGGACGACGGTCAACACGCACTGACGTCATGATCATGTTCCCGCCGCCGGTCTCGCCACCGGCGGCGGGAACCTATTCTTGGATAGGAGGTTGCGTGACGGAGAAACTGCTCATCGACGGCGCCGTTGCGGCGCTGGCCGGTGCCGCCGTCGGCGACGCGCTCGGAGGCCCGACCGAGGGCTGGGAGGCGTTCGAGATCGCAGATCACTTTGGCGGGCCGGTCGAGGGGATCGTCCCGTCGATTCGGATGACGAAGGGGATCGTCAAGCTGATGTCGCCGTTCCACAAGGGCGACGGTCACATCACCGACGACACGCTGATGACGCGCGCGCTCGTCAAGGTCTACGAGGCAAAGCGCGACCATCTCGACGCGTTCGACATCGAGTCGATGCTGGTGCCGCTGCTGCTCGAGGACCTGGTCTGGATTCCCGAGCTCGGTCGCGAGGACATCGTGTACCACCGCATCTTTCTCGCCGAGAAGTGGCTCGTCGCGAAGCTCAAGTACGGGCACGCGGATCCACGCGAAGCCGGGGTCGGAAACATCGTCAACTGTGGGGCTGCGATGTACATCGCGCCCGTCGGCCTCGCCAACGCGGGAGACGCCGACGGCGCGTACGCCGAGGCGATCGAGATCTCGGGTGCGCACCAGTCGAGCTACGGCCGCGAGGCAGCAGGCGTGCTCGCCGCGGCGATCGCGGAAGCCGTCAGCCCCGGTGCAACCGTCACGAGCATCGTCGATACCTGCCTGCGCGTCGGTCACGACGGCACGCGCGCTGCGATCGACGCCGTTGCGGTG
>JACDGR010000312.1 GCA_013821525.1 Actinomycetota bacterium | reverse complement strand
GCCAGGCTCTGAGGTTCCGCGCCTGTTGCTCGGTCGAAGCCGCATGGGAGACCGGCTTGATGCGGGCCGACCCATCACCTGAACGCGAGGCGGCGACGCTGGCGACGATCGCTGCGAGCAGCACGGCCGCGACGACTGCTCCGATCAGCGCTCTGCGCATCCCGACCGAGTGGAGACGCAGGTCGGCGCGACCGTTCGGGGCCGCGGCGTTCTGTGAGACAGCCGGTTCGTCGGCGAGCGCCGCTGCGACGTCAGCGGCAGTCGGACGGTCCGCCGGATGCTCGGCCTTGCAGCGCGCGATCAAGGTCCGGTCGGCGGGAGTCTTCTCCGCCAGAAGCTCGTCGAGCACGACGCCGAACGAGAACACGTCGGCCTCGGGGCCGACGACGTGCCCTGCGGCCTGCTCCGGAGCGAGGTAGCGCAGCGTGCCGAGCACGGTGCCGACCTGCGTCATCTGCGTCTCCTCTGCGGCGCGTGCGATCCCGAAGTCGCCGATCTTCAGGGTGCCGTCAGGCGCGCGCAGCAGGTTCGAGGGTTTCAGGTCGCGATGAACAACTCCCGCGGCGTGGGCGTGCGCGAGACCATCGGCGAGCGCGGCTGCCTCCGACCGCGTCAACCGATCTCCCTCGAGCGTTCCGCCCGAGAGCAGCTCCATCACGATGCAGGGCTGCCCGTCGACCTGTGCGATGTCGAAGGTACGGACCAGGTTCGCGTGGTGGAGCCGCGAGGCGATCCGCGCCTCCCGGAGGAAGCGCGCTCGGAGCTCCTCGTCGCCCGCCAACTCCTCCGCGAGCACCTTCAGCGCGACGCCGCGCTCGAGTTGCTCGTGCCAGCCGGCGTAGACGACTGCCATCCCGCCGCGTCCGATCTCCTTGTCGAGGCGATATCTGCTCATTCCTCGCCGCCCCCGTGACCATGGCCCTTGCCGTGGGATTTGTCGCCTTTGCCGTGCGTCTTTCCCGAAGCGGGAGTCCCTGACGAGCCGCCGCCCGTCGCGGCCGGCGGGGTCGCCGTCGGAGCCGATGGCACGCAGGCGGGAACGCGGGAGGCGAGCAGGTTGACGCCGCCGAGAAACGGCTCCTGGAGCTTTGCCGGGACGCGCTGTGCGTTGACGAGTCGGATCGCCCGTGCTTGGAGCGTTCGGATGTCGCGGGCCTGCGCGCAAGCGCCTTCTCCTGCGATGCGGTTGGTGAGCGCGATCAGCGGAGCAGCATCGGCACGCGCGAGCCGCGGTTGCCCGCCGCCGCAACCCGAGAGCAGCGACCCCGCGAGCAGCGTTCCTGCAAGCAGCGTCGCGATCGTCGGGCGCGCGGCGGCGGGCCGCGCCGTACCGTTACGCGGGCTCGTTCGGGTCCTCGTCGGCGGCCAGCTCGAGCGACGCCGACCGTACGGTCTCGAGGTGCCGCTTCTGGATCGGGAGCGCCCAGTCGACGAGCGTCGCGACCTCGCTCTTCGCCGCACGCTTGTTCAGCGTGTCGAGGATCTCCCAGTGCCCGACCTCACCGGCCTCGGCCATCGTCAGGAACTCGAGGCCGTCGAGCGCATCAGACGCCTGGTCGAGGTACGTCTTCATCATCTCCTGCGCCTTGCCCTTCACCTCGCGTGCCTCGTCGAGGATCGCGGTCTTCTTGCCGTCGAAGCTGCCCGCGACCTCGGTCCCGCGCGCCTCGGTCTCCTGGGCCTCCTCGCGCATCTGCTCGAGCTTGCCGACGAGCTCCTCGTTGCCGTCGTCGGCTGCGAGCTTCGCGACCTTCTGACCTGCCTCTTGCGCCGCCATTGCAAGGCCAACGACCTCGCCAAGCTTCGATTCCAAATTCGTCAGTTCTGCCATCGGTAACCCCTCTTTGGTGATGAGTCAGATGCCGTGCGGGAGGCGTGCTGCGAGCGCGGCGGGGAGGCCACGGTCGCGGATCTCGGACTGCGTCTGCTCGATTGGATAGGGAACTCGACAGAACGTTCCCCGCCGAGCGCCTTCGTCAATCAAGAGCCACGCAGCCCGGGGGTCACCGTCGCGCGGCTGCCCTACCGAGCCGGGGTTGAGCAGCCAGCGGGCCGAGGCGAGGTCGATGTCGGTGGCGGCGGGCGCCAGCCCGCCAGCGACCTGGCCATCGAGCAGCGAGAGCGCGAGTGCGACGTGGCTGTGCCCGACGAGGACGACTGGGGCTGTCGTCACCTCGAGGCAGGCGCGGGCTACCTCCTCGCTCAACACGTAGTCCCAGATCGGATCGCGCGGGCTGCCGTGGAAGAGGTCCGCCCCGCCGCGCGCGCCGCTCGGGGCGAGCCCACGGAGCCAGGCGGCCTGGTTGTCCCCGAGCTCGAGTTGTGTCCAGCGCGCAGCGGCCGCGGCGTCACCACTGAATTCGGCGATGTCGATGCTTCCGAGCACGGCCAGGTCGTGGTTGCCACAAAGGCAGAGATCGGCGCGTGCACGGATCAGGTCGACGCACTCGTTCGGGCGCGGCCCGTAGCCGACGACGTCGCCGAGGCACCAGAGCTCGTCGACCCCTTCGCGGTCGATGTCAGCGAGCACTGCCTCCAGTGCGTGAAGATTGGCGTGGATGTCCGAGAAGATCGCGATACGCATGAGAACGGTCGTGACGCTAGCCGTCGCAGCCGGAGGCTGGGGGATCGCAGCGTGGCTCCTGCTGCGGACGAGCGTGCCGTCGCTGCAGCTGTCCGGTCTCGACGAGCGTCACTTCTTCTCCGCGCATGCGCTCGCGCGGTCGTCGCGCTACTCCCACGGCGAGCAGGCGCTCTGGTTCGGGAGCACGCTCGCGACGGTCACGGCTCTGCTCGTGCTCGCTCGTCGGTTGCCGCGGACGGTTCGGAGCATGGGCCTCGGGCGCATCGGGAGTGCGCTGATCGTCGGGATGGTGATCCTGACGACCCTCTGGGGGGTCAGCTTGCCGTTCTCGCTCGCCGATCTCTGGTGGCAGCACCACTGGGGCCTCGGCCCCTTCGGGGTGCTCGCCTGGCTCGATGCGCAATGGGCGACCCTTGGTGCGACGGCGGTCTCTGCGATGCTCACGATCGTCTTGCTCGTCGGGACCGCGGGCCGCTTCCGCCGCTGGTGGCTGATCGCGAGCCCCGTCTTCGTGGCAATCGCCGCCACGTTCGCCTTCGTCGGCGGCTGGCTCGGCGCAGCCTCGACCCAGCCGATCGCGAGCGTGCAACTGCGGGCAGACGTGCAACAGCTTGAGCAGGTCGAGCACGTGCGTGGCACGCCGGTGCGGGTACAGCAGGTGTCCGGCTGGACGGATCAGGCGAATGCCTTCACGTCTGGGTTCGGGCCCTCCACCCACGTGGTGCTCTGGGACACGCTCCTCGATGGGCGCTTCAGCAGGGGCGAGGAGGATGTCGTGATCGCGCACGAGCTGGGGCACGTGCGGAGCCGTCACATTCCAAAGGCGATCGGTTTGACTGCGCTGCTCGTGCTGCCGACCCTGTGGTTGCTCTCGCTTGCGCTCCGTCGGCGCGGCGGGCTCGGGCGGCCGGAGAACCTCTCGTACGCGTTCCTCGTCCTGACCGTGCTCGCGCTCCTCACGGCGCCGCTCGAGAACCTCGTCTCCCGGCGATACGAGGCAGAGGCGGACTGGCGCGCCCTGAACGCGACGCGCGACCCAGCCTCGACGGCCAAGCTGTTCGCGAGCTTCCAGCGCACGAGCCTCGAGGAGCCCAACCCACCGCTCTGGGACTACCTATGGCTCGAGAATCATCCGACGCTGATGCAGCGGATCGCGATGGCGAGGCGCTGGGAGGCGAGAGCTAACGACTGTCGGTCTCGGGCAGCGACTGGATGCCCTTGACCGTCTCGTACTTCGAGTAGGCGTCCTGCAGCGCAGCCAGGAGCTCCTGGGCGAACTGCTGGGACATGTTGACGCGCGCGACGACGACACCCGGCACATCGCCTTCCTCGACCTCATGGTCGATGCGGGCGAACGTCATCGTGAACTCGTAGTCGGAGAACGTGATGTTCGCGAAGTTCGCGTAGACGCCGGCGAGGTGCTGGGGCTCCATGTGGATGTTCAGCTGCCTCTCCTGACCGTCGTCCATGTCGACTGACGATACTAGAGCGATGGCAGAGGACGAACAGCAGCACGGTCCGCAGGGCGCAGTCGAGCGCCTCGCAAGCCGAGTGGGGGAGGCCGTCGGGGCCGTTGTCGAGCTCGAGCGGCCGAAGGACCCATCGCACGGTGACTTTGCGACGAACGTCGCCATGCGGTCAGCGAAGGCAATCGGTCGGTCGCCGCGCGAGCTCGCCGAAGAGCTTGCGCTCAAGGTCGTCG
>JACDGR010000311.1 GCA_013821525.1 Actinomycetota bacterium | reverse complement strand
GCACCGACCCCTTCCAGACTGGATCCCAGTGTGCTGCCCAGCGGATCAGGAGCGGCAGACCGAAGCCGAAGCCGATGATGAGCGGCGTCACCCAGAGGACGCGCAGCCAGCCGGGCGCCGTCAGCCGGCGGAAGCCGGTCGGCGCGGGCGGTGCGGCGTGGTGATCGTGTGCGTGTGCCACGTCGGTCACGTTACTTGCCTCCCTGGGCGAGGTAGGAGACCAGCTGATCGAGCTTCGCCCCCTGGATCTGGCCACCGAAGATGTGCGGCATCGCGTCCGGGTAGCCCGGCTCGAGATAGGCCTGCGGCTTGACGATCGACTCGCGGATGAAGGCCTTCAGATCGCCGCGGTTGGCCTTGGCTGCGTCGGCCGACAGGTTGTCGAGATCGGGCCCGATCTTGCCGTTCGAGGCTGCCGGCTTGAACGTGTGGCAGGCACCGCAACCGTTCGCCTGGTAGGTCGCGAGGCCCGGCGCGCCACCGGCGGCGGTACCGCCGCCTCCAGCTGCCGTCGTGCCTTTCAGCCAGGCGGCGAACTTGTCGGTGCCGAGAATGTCGACGTGGCTGCGCATGACCGCGTGGCCGAGGCCGCAGAGCTCCGTGCAAACGACAGGGAACGTGCCGGTACGCGTCGGGGTGACGACGATCGTGTTGTGCTGGCCCGGCACCGCATCCTGTTTCTGGGAGAGCTCGGGAACCCAGAAGGAATGGATCACGTCGTTCGAGGTGATGACGAGCTTCGTCGCGCGTCCTTCGGGGATCGTCAGAGACCCGGCGGACTTCCCGTTCGGGTACGTGAACGACCAGGCGAACTGCGCGGCCGTGACCTTGACGACGAACGGATCGGAGCCTGCATGGCCGTTCTGGGCGAGCACCACCGCGCTGACGATCGAGATCGCGGTCACGAGGATCGCCGGAACGGCCGTCCAGACGATCTCGAGCTGGGTGTGGCCGTGGGTCGGCGGGCCGTCCGACTCGTCGTCGGGGCCGGCGCGGAACTTCCAGACCGAGTAGCCGAGAACGGCGGCGACGACCGAGAAGACGCCGATGCAGATCGCCGTCGTGAACCAGAAGACGAAGTGGATGCGGGTCGCCTCCTTGCCCGCGGCGACGGGCAGCCACGGCACGAGTAGGGCTGCGGCCGTTGCAATGGCTGCCGCGACCAGACCGATCGCGGCAAGCTGAATGATCGATCCCCTGCGCACCCGCGCGAACACTAGACAAATCGGGGCATCTCCGGGCCGTAACCGAATCCGCCGGTCAGACGTTCAATCGATGCCCAATCACGGGCAACGGATCCCCGTCGGGAGCACACAAAGGAGATCTCATGGGCATTGGAGTCAGCCTGATCCTGATCGCAGTCGGCGCCATTCTCACGTGGGCGGTCAACGCCACCGTGTCGGGCCTCGACATCAACACGGTCGGCGTCATCTTGATGATCGTTGGCGCAATCGGCCTCGTTCTCTCACTCATGTTCTGGTCGAGCTGGGGCGGTGTCGGAGGCGGAGCACGCCGCCGCACGACCGTCGTCGACGACGCACCGCCGCCCGGCTACTAAGCCGTAGCGCACGCGTAGACGTATCGCTCGAAGGGCGGCCGGCTGGCCGCCCTTCGGCGTTAACGGGGGTCGCGTCAGCGACCCGCAGGGAACGTGCCGGCGACCGGGAGCTCCATGTGGAACGTCGAGCCCTCACCGAGGCCGGCCGACTCCACCCAGATCTGGCCGTCCATCCGGCGGAGGAGCTCCCGGCAGATGTAGAGACCAAGCCCCGTGCCGCCGACGCCGCGGTTCATGTTCGGGTCGAGTCGATAGAACTTCTCGAAGATCCGGCGCTGCTCGGCCAGCGGGATGCCGAGTCCCGAGTCGAGGATCGAGAACCGCACGTGCCCGCCCGTCTGCCGCACGCGCACCTCGACCCGGCCCGCGTCGGGCGAGTACTTGATCGCATTGTCCACGAGGTTGATGAGGACACGGCCGACCTTGTCGGGATCGCCGGCCATCGCCGGCAGATCGTCCTCCGCGGTCAGGACGATCTCGTGCTTGCGGTCGAGATGGGCGCGCTGGGCCTCGACGACGCCGTGCGCGAGCGCGAACGGATCGCACCGCTGGATCGAGACGTGGAGCGACCCGGCATCGAGCCTCGAGGCCCAGAGGATGTCGTTGACGGTTCGGGCGAGCCGGTCGGCCTCGCCGGAGACGACGTCGAGCAGCCGGGCGCGCTGCTCCTCGGACAGGGCGACGTCGCTTCGCCGCAAGGTCATCGCCGCGCCGTAGATCGCCGCCAGCGGCGTCCTCAGCTCGTGCGAGACGGTCGAGACGAACTCGTTGCGCATCGCCTCGAGCGCCCGCTCCTCCGTGAGGTCGCGAAAGGCGTAGACGATGCCGTCGGGGACCGAGACGCCGTGCAGCGAGAGCCACAGCTCGCGGCCGCCGAGGTCGAGCGGCAGCGACTCGGCGCGCGGCGTGCCGACACCCGGAGCGGCGATCGGGACGCCTCCGACGATTGCCGCCCAGCCGGGCACCGCCTCGACGGCGAGCCTGTCGATCACCTGTGCAGCGCGCAGGCCGGTCGCGGCGGCCGCGGCGCGGTTCCAGGTGCGGACGAATCCGTATCCGTCGACGAGGAACACGCCGTCGCCGACCGAGTCGAGCACTCGGGCCGCCTGCGCCCGTTCCTGGGCCTCGTGGAACAGACGGGCGTTGTCGAGGGCGGTCGCGGCCCGGCGGGCGACGTCGGCCGCCAGCTCGACGTCCGCCTGGCTGTACTTCTCTGCAGTCTCGGTGCGCACGAGCGTCAACGCACCGACGACCTGGCCGCGCGCGACGAACGGCACCGACAGCCCCGTGTGCACGCCGGCGGCCCGCTCGGGCGCACCCGGCGGGAGAAAGCCGGCGTCGGTGAAGAGCACCTCCGAGTCACGGTCGCCGGGCCAGCTCTCGAGATCGATCGCGGTCGCCGTCGCGAGGAGCGGTTCCGCGTTCGCTGCGGCGACGAGGCGCGCCTCGCCCGCGGCGTCGACGAGGTGGATGGCGCACAGGTCCGCGATCGAGCCGGTGACGAGCGTCCCGAGCTGTTCGAGCGTCGTCTCGACGTCGAGCGTCGAGCCGAGGAGCGCACTCGCCTCGGCAAGCAATTCGAGCCGCTCGCGTCCGCGCTCGGCTTCGCGATAGAGATACGCGTTGTCAACGGCGACCGCGGCCCGGGCCGCGAGCTCGCGAACCGTCTCCACGTCCCGTTCGTCGAAGCGAACGGTCGTCCGGATCAGCGCCAGCACGCCGAGTACCTCGCCGCGGACTTTCAGCGGCATGTAGACGAGCGACTTCGGCTTGAGCACGTCGACCGTCTGCTGGATGCCCGGCCGTCCGCGCGTGACCGCGGTGAGCGGGCCTGGATCCGTGTCGAGGTCGAGGAGAGCCTCCGGCTCGCCCGTGCGGACGACCTTGGTCGAGCCGCCACGATCCTCGGGCGAAGGGGCGTTCGCGAGCAGCCCCTGCTTCACCTCATCCGAGAGCCGGTCTTCGGCGACTTCGATCACGACGCGCTTCAAGCCGTCACCCACGACCAGGTCGATCACAGCCGCGTCGCAGAAGCGCAGCGTCGCAAGCTGGGCCGCTCGCCGCAAGGTGAGGTCGAGATCGAGCGACGAGGCGAGGACGGCACTTGCCTCTCCGAGGAAGCGCAACCTGTCCTGTGCGACCTGCTCGGCGTCGAGCAGCGAGGCCTGGTTGATCGCGAGTGCGATCCGGTCGGCGATCAGCTCCAGCAGGTGTGCGTCGTCGTCGGAGAAGTGCGCATACGCCGAGGAGCCCGCGTGGACGACGCCGATCACCTCGTTCTCGACGACGAGCGGGATTGCGACCACCGAGTTGATCCCCCGCTCGCGCAGGACCGGGCTGACGAGCTCGATCGTCGACAGGTCGGCAACGACGAGCGGAGCGCGCTCTGCGGCGACGCGGCCGGCCATGCCCTGGCCGACCGGGATCGGGATCGCGTCGGGTAGCTCACGCTCGAGGCCGATCGTCGCCCGCACGCGGAGCAGGCCGTCGTCGTCGATCAGCAGGATCGCCGACGTCTCGGCATCGAGCACCTCGACGATCCGCTCGAGCAGCGACGAGAGCAGCTCGTGCAGCGTCAGGTGCTGGAGCGCAGCCTCCGAGACCCGCTGCAGCTTGCGCAAAGTCGACTCGGACGTCTCGGCCTCTGCGCGCGCGCGGCGCTCGCGCTCGAGCAAGCTCGCTCGCTCGGCGTCGCCCTCCTTCCGCAGGAGGAACTGGCCGAGCTGCACGCCG
>JACDGR010000310.1 GCA_013821525.1 Actinomycetota bacterium | reverse complement strand
GGACGTAGTAGAGACCGCTCGGCACATCGGGGATCCGGTAGGAGATCGAGTGGGGCGTGCTGCGCCAGCGAGACCAGTCCAGGGTGAGCGGCGCCTGGTCGATCTCGACGCCGGCCATCTGGTTGTCGGCGTAGGTGACGACCTGCTCGGGCCCCGCGTGGAAGACGCGCAGCGTCAGCGCCGGCTCGTCGGTCGCGATATGGATGTTTGCGAGCTGGCCGGGCGCGTAGCTCGGCTGGCCGAAGCCGGCGTCGATCCCCTGGACGCGCGCGACGACTCCGCGTGGAGCTCGACCGACGAATGCGTTCGGAGCGCCGTAAACGATCCGGTTCCCCGCCTGGTCGACGGCCGTGAAGCGCACCAGGAAGGTGCGCGGGTTGGTGTTCGGCGTCGGCGCCCACGTCATCGTGTGCAAGCCCGCTGGGAGCTGCGCGGTCAGCGTGTAGACGACGTGCGGGACCTTGACAGTCCGCGTAACGTCCATCGTCACGGTCGCCGGCTCTTTCAGGAGATAGGTGACGTTCAGCTTGTCGCGGAAGCTGTCCCCATTCGGGCTGATCGTCGAGAGCAGCGCGTTGTCTCCGGCGAAGCGGGAGCCGCCGTTGTCGGCGCGCAGTCCCACCAGCTCGGGCGGGTGCGAGTCGATGCGGAGCGGCGCGGTCGCAAGCACCGCGGAGCCGTAAACGAGGCGAGCCTCGTAGGTCCCGTCGGGGACCTGGTGGCCGGCGATCCGCCCGTCCCAGCCCACTGCGAGCACGGAGCGGCGCGACGGCGGCACGATCCAGCCGAGCCGCTTGCCGCCCCGCGTCGCGAGAGAGACGCCGACCTGTCGTGCGACGCTGAGCTGCGCCGAGACCTTCAGCGTTGCGTGGTCGGGCGAGAAGTCGTACGGGGCGAGGTGGAGCGTCGCGGCATGCGCGGGGGCGGCGGCGATCAGGCTTGCCGCGACGAAGACGAGACCCAGCCGGCGCACCCGGGCAGGGTAGCGGCGGTCTGAGACGAGGCCTAGCCGCGGTTCCGCTGCTCGAGCTCGTTCGCCTTGCTCGTCAGCGCCGTGAAGCCTGCCTGGAGGAAGTCGTTCGCGCTGGCGGCGGCCAGTGACCACGTCAGTAGCCGTCCGAACCGGGGCACTAGGATCTGTGTCGTACCGAGCCCGGCAGCAACCCAGGTGCCGACGCAGCGAGAGCATGTGACGAGCTCGCCGATCGCCTGGCGGAAGTCGCCGCTCTCGAGTGGGGTCTCGTCTCCCGCGCGCGCCTCGCCCTCGACGAACGGCTCGCGGATGAAGCTCGTCACGTCGTCGCGGCTGATCGTGCGGGATGCCTTGAAGGTTGCCGCTCCGAGCACGACGAGATCCAGGGTGCCGTGGTCGCGCGCGTCGCGGTCGAGCAGGTGGGCGAGAGCCCCGGCAGCGGCGAGGCCGCCCATGAAGGTGCCCATGATCGTGGCGTACGCGCTGTACGGCGGATGAGTTGTCTGGGAGGCCATGCCGGTTACCCTGTCCCTGAGATGCAGCCACTCAAAACATCGACGGCGTACGTTCCCACCGGCGACCAGCCGGGAGCGATCGCCTCGCTCGCCGAGAGCCTGCGCTCGGGCGAGCGCTTCCAGACGCTCCTCGGCGCGACCGGCACGGGGAAGACGGCGACGATGGCGTGGATCATCGAGGAGCTCCAGCGCCCCGCGCTCGTGATTGCCCACAACAAGACGCTGGCGGCGCAGCTGTGTAACGAGTTCCGTGAGTTCTTCCCCGACAACGCCGTCGAGTACTTCGTGTCGTACTACGACTACTACCAGCCCGAGGCGTACGTTCCTCAGGCCGATCTCTACATCGAGAAGGACAGCTCGCGAAACGACGACATCGACCGGCTGCGCCACGCCGCGACCTCGAGCTTGCTCTCGCGGCGCGACACGATCGTCGTCGCGTCGGTCTCCTGCATCTACGGCCTCGGGTCACCGGAGGAGTACGAGAACCGGCTCGTGTTCCTGAACGTCGGCGAGGAAGCGGATCGCGATCTCGTCCTGCGCAAGCTGATCGACATCCAGTACTCGCGCAACGACACGCTGCTCGGGCGTGGGCGGTTCCGCGTCAAAGGCGACGTGATCGAGATCCAGCCGGCCCACTCCGAGACCGCCTACCGCGTCTCGTTCTTCGGCGACACCGTCGAGCAGATCACACACTTCGACCCGCTGACCGGCGAGGTGCACTCGAAGCTCGAGCAGATCACCGTGTTCCCGGCGACGCAGTACGTCACGTCGAAGCCGACGATCGAGCGGGCCGCCGTCGAGATCAGGCATGAGCTGCAGGAGCAGGTCAAGCAATTTGAATCGAAGGGCATGCTGCTCGAGGCGCACCGCATCAAGCAGCGGACCGAGTACGACCTCGAGATGATGCTGGAGCTAGGCTTCTGCAACGGGATCGAGAACTACTCGCGCATCCTCGACGGCCGCCCGCCCGGCTCGGCGCCGCACACGCTGCTCGACTACTTCCCGTCCGACTACCTCGTGTTCGTTGACGAGTCGCATCAGACGGTGCCGCAGGTCGGTGGCATGTACGAGGGCGACCGCTCGCGCAAGCAGACGCTCGTCGATTTCGGGTTCCGCCTGCCGAGCGCGATCGACAACCGGCCGCTGCGCTTCGACGAGTTCCTCGAGAAGGTGCAGCAGGCGGTGTTCGTCTCGGCCACGCCGGGCGCGTGGGAGCTCCGGCAGTCGACGAACGTCGCCGAGCAGCTGATCCGCCCGACCTACCTGATCGATCCCGAGATCGAGCTCCGTCCGACGAAGAATCAGATCGACGATTTGTTGAACGAGATTCGCGCGCGGGCCGACCGGAACGAGCGCGTGCTCGTGACCACACTGACGAAGAAGATGTCCGAGGACCTGACGGACTACCTGCTCGAGGCCGGCGTCAAGACCCGCTATCTCCATTCGGAAGTCGACACGCTCGAGCGCATCCAGATCATCCGGGAGCTGCGGCTCGGCGACTACGACGTTCTCGTCGGCGTCAACCTGCTGCGCGAAGGGCTCGACCTGCCGGAGGTCTCGCTCGTCGCGATCCTGGACGCGGACAAGGAAGGGTTCCTACGTGGGAAGACCGCGCTGATCCAGACGATCGGCCGCGCTGCGCGTCACGTCGAAGGCAAGGTGCTGATGTATGCCGACAAGATGACCGAGGCGATCAAGGGCGCGCTCGACGAGACGAATCGCCGCCGCACGATCCAGCTCGCCTACAACGATGAGAACGGCACGACGCCGATCTCGATCTCGAAGGGCGTCTCCGACATTGCGGAGTTCCTCGCGCTCGAGTCGCCGAATGTGCCGCGCTCGCGTCGCCGTCGCGGCGGCGAGAAGGTCGAGGGAATGTCGCGCGAGGATCTCGAGAAGATGGTGATCGAGCTCGAGGAGGAGATGTTCACCGCGGCGGAGGAGCTGCGCTTCGAGTACGCGGCGAAGCTTCGCGACGAGCTGAAAGAGCTGCGGCGCGACCTCGTCGCCCTCAGCCCTGCGGCCCCTGCACCGGCAACGACATGAGCTCGGGCTCGATCATCGCGATCCTCGTCTCCGGGTTCTTTACGGGGGGTCTTGCGCGCTTCGCCGTCCCCGGCCCCGACCCGATGCCGATCTGGCTGACGGTCGCGATCGGGCTGACCGGGTCGATCATCGGCGCCGTGATCGGGAACGCACTCACAGACGACAACGGGTTCGTGATCTCGTTCCTCTCCTTCGGGATCGCGATCGCGCTGGTGATCGCCTACCGGCGGTTCGTGCAGAAACGTCCCGCATTCGGGGCGGGGGCGCTCGAGTTCCCCGAGCGCGGGCTCGGGGTCGGGCAGCAGCGGGAGCGTCTGCAGAAGCTCGGCATCGACGTGAACGCCCTCGGTGAGCGGCTTCGGCCCGATCCAAAGCACGTCGAGCGGGCGAGGCTCGAGACGATGCTGCAGGAGCTGCACCACGCAGGCGTGCTCGACGACGAGGAGCTGGCGGCCAAGCGCGCAGCTCTCGACGACCGTCTCTAGTCTCTAGTTTGCGTCTGAGCGAATCGGATAGTCCCGGGCCATGCACTGGATATGGCTCATCATCGTGGGTGCGATCGTGGGAGCTCTCGGACGTCTGCTGCACCCCGGCAGCGATCCGATGGGCTGGATTCTCACCATCGTGCTCGGCATCGTCTCCCTGGTCATCGCGGGAGTGATTTTCAGCAGCGGGGTGCTGCAATTCGTGGTCGGGATCGTGATCGCTGCGGTCCTGCTGATCATCTGGAGCCGCGTCGCCGCCGGGCGGTCGCGAACCGTCTAGACG
>JACDGR010000309.1 GCA_013821525.1 Actinomycetota bacterium | reverse complement strand
AGCCCGACCTCTCCTTCATCGAGAGCGCCGCACGCGGTCTCGCCCCGGTCTTGCAGCGCGAGCAAGTGGTGATCCTCGAGTCGACGACCTGGCCCGGCACGACGCGCGAGATCCTGCAGCCGATCCTCGAGGAGGGCTCAGGGCTGAAGGCGGGCGAGGACTTTCATCTGGCGATGTCCCCCGAGCGGGTCGACCCGGGCCGTGAGGACTGGACAACGAAGACGACCCCGAAAGTCGTCGGCGGCATCAACGAGGCGAGCACGAAGGCTGCAGCGGAGGTCTACCGCGCTGCAATCGACACCGTGCACGAGGTGTCGACTCCCGAGGCCGCCGAGCTGACGAAGCTGCTCGAGAACATCTACCGCGCCGTCAACATCGCGCTCGTCAACGAGCTCGCACAGCTGACCGACCGGATGGGCATCGACGTCTGGGAGGTCGTGGACGCGGCCGCGACGAAGCCGTTCGGGTTCGCGTCCTTCAAGCCAGGCCCGGGACTCGGTGGCCACTGCATTCCGATCGACCCCTTCTACCTGACGTGGAAAGCGCGCGAGTTCGACTTCTCGACGCGGTTCATCGAGCTCGCCGGCGAGGTCAACAACAACATGCCGTACTTCTGCCGCTCGTTGATCTCGCAGGCGCTCAACCACGGTGCCTCGAAGTCCGTGAGCGGGGCGAAGATCTTGATCATCGGCGTCGCGTACAAGCCCGACATCGGCGACATGCGCGAGACGCCCGCGGAGAAGCTGATCCAACTGCTGAAGACCGCCGGCGCCGAGGTCTCCTACCACGACCCGTTCGTCCCGGAGTTCGACGGGATGCGATCAGCACCGCTCGAGCCCGAGGCCTACGACTGCGTCGCCATCGTCACCAACCACTCCGGCATCGACTACGCCGACGTCGTGCAGCGCGGCAAGGTGATCGTCGACTTCCGTAACGCAACGAAGGGCCACGAGATCGAGGGCAAGGTCTGGAAACTTTGACGTCTGTGGGGGTAGTCGGTCTCAACTATTGGGGACCGAATCTCGTTCGTAACTTCGCCGATCTCGCCGACCTGACGTGGATCTGCGACCTCGACGAGCAGCACCTCGCCTCGATCTCCGCCCGTCATCCCACCGCACGCGCGACGACGAGCTTCGAAGATCTCCTGGGCGACGACGCTCTCGACGCGATCGTGATCGCAACACCGGTGCCGACGCACTACGCGCTCGCGAAGCAGGCACTCGAGGCCGGCAAGCACGTCTTCGTCGAGAAGCCACCCGCGATGCGCGCAGCCGAGATGGACGAGCTCGTCTCGATCGCGGCCGAGCGGGATCTCGTCCTCATGCCCGGCCACCTGCTGCTCTACCACCCCGGCGTCCTGAAGGTGAAGGAGCTGATCGACAGCGGCGATCTCGGCAACGTGCTGTGCGTCTACGGCAACCGCGTCAACCTCGGGATCGTGCGCACGAACGAGAACGCACTCTGGTCGCTCGGCGTGCACGATCTCTCCGTCATCCTCTACTTCCTCGACGAGGACCCGGTGCTTGCGACCGCGCAAGGGAGCGCGTCGATCCATCCAGGCGTCGAGGACGTCGTGTTCTGCTTCCTGCGCTTCCCGAGCGGCAAGATCGCGCACATGCACCTCTCCTGGCTCGACCCCCACAAGATGCGGAAGATGACGGTCGTCGGCGACAAGCAGATGGTCGTGTTCGACGACATGGAGCCCGAGCGCAAGGTGACGGTGTACGAGAAGCGCGCGGGCGCTGCCGGCGACCTCCACTCGGGCGACATCTCGATCCCGAAGATCGAGACCACCGAGCCGCTGCGGCGGGAGTGCACCTACTTCCTCGAGCTGATCGACGGAGAACACGACAAGGACAAGGTCGCGCGCGACGGCGCACGCGTCGTGCGCGCGCTCGAGATGCTGACGAACTCGCTCGATGGCTGACCCGCGCACCGAGATCCACCCCACCGCGACGGTGTACCCGGGCACGGTGCTCGGCGATGGAGTGCGCGTGCTGGAGAACGCGGTCGTCGGCAAGCAACCGTCCCTCGGCGCGTCCTCGACCGCGAGCCGTGAACCGCTCCCGCCCGCCGAGATCGGCGGCGGGACCGTGATCTCGACCGGTGCGATCGTCTTCGCGGGTTCGAGCGTCGGCACAGCGTGCATCGTCGGAGACCAGTCGTGCATTCGCGAGCGCGTGACGCTCGGCGACAACTGCATCCTCGGCCGTGGCTCGCTGATCGAGAACGACACGACAGTCGGCGACGGCACGCGGATCCAGGCCGGCGCCTACATCACCGCCTACTCGACGCTCGAGGAAGACGTCTTCATCGCGCCGTGTGTCGTCACGACGAACGACAACTACATGGGACGCACCGAGCGACGCAGGACCGAGATGCGCGGCCCGACGATCCGACGGAGCGCGCGGGTCGGCGGCGGCGTGATCATCTGTCCGGGCGTCGAGATCGGCGAGGAAGCCTTCGTCGGCGCAGGTGCGGTCGTGACGAAGGACGTGCCGCCGCGGAAACTCGTGGTCGGCAATCCCGCGCGCGTGCTTCGCGACGTCGCCGACGACGAGCTGCGCGCAAACGGCGGCTGACCCCCCCGTCTCATCCACGGGCGAGCGCGAGGCGGTACGAGACCGAAGCGCGCGGCCTGGAGAGCAACCGCACCTCGAGGTAGTAGACGCCCGCCTTCGCTGCGCGATACGAGAGCCGCGCTTGCGCGCCCGTGCGTGTCGAGAGCGCCAGGCGGTCCGAGAGGTCGACGTCGAGCGCGCCGACGCGCTTCGTCCCAGGCGCCCACAATGCCAGCCGGACGTTCGCGGCGACAGATGGTGTCGACCGCGCGAAGAGCCGCGCGCGCGCGTTCAGGTGCACGCGATACACGTCGACGTTGTCGTCCCAGAAGTCGAGTGTCGCATCGATCGTGCGCGGGAGCGGCGGCAGGGCGTGCGCCCAGACCCCTGCGTCGTCGTTCGGCTCGTACCGGTCGGGGGCGGGTAGCTTCGTGCCGTCGGAGGCCATCGTCAGGGCGCTCTCGATGTCCAGCGTTCCCCACCCCGTATAGAGATCGCGACCGGTCGGGCACTGAGCACACCTGGTTCCGGCATTCGCGTCGTCGGCGCTGCGCTCGAGGATCCACGCGACCTGGCTCGCCGTGAGCCGCGGGTTCTGTCCGAGCAGCAGCGCAGCGGCAGCGGATACCTGCGGCGCGGCGAACGAGGTGCCGATCGCGTCCCGGAACTCGAAGGAGCCACAATCAGAATACGGATGATCCTCACAACCTGCGCGCGACTCCGTCAGCTGACGGGGAATCGTCGAGAAGATCGCGTCGCCCGGCGCAGCGATGTCGTTGTAGACCGCGTCACGGTTCGAGTACACGGGCACGCTCCCGTTCTGTCGCACCGCACTGACGCCGATCACGTGCGGCAATGCAGCCGGATAGTGCGCGAACGGCCAGGGTGTTTTCGGCGACTGCGGCCCGTTGCCGACCGCGGCGACCACCACGACTCCCTTCGAGACCGCGTACTCGACCGCCGCCTGCTCGAGCGGCGAGTAGGTGTCGAGCGACGAGTTGAGCGGATCACGAACACCCCCGAGGCTGAGGTTGATCACGCGGGCGCCGTTGTCGACAGCCCAGTGAATAGCCGCCACCTCACCCGCCAGCGAGACGTTCCCGTCGGGCCCGACGACCTTCGCGATCATCAGCTGCGCGTTGAATGCGATCCCCGCGATTCCGAGGCCGTTGGCAGGGTTCGCAGCGATCTCACCGGCGACGAACGTCCCGTGCCCCTGCTCGTCGCGATACGCAGAGCCGCCGACAAATGTGCGCGCCGCGACGACGCGGCCCTGGAACTCCGGATGACCACCGTCGATCCCCGAGTCGATCACCGCGACGCGCACGGGAAAGAGCTGGGGCTGGGTCGGCCAGTAGGACCACGCACTGTCCTGCTCGAGATACCACTGCTTCGCGGCATACGGCTCCGTATTGTCGAAACGGCTGGCGGCGGCAACCCGGCTGCCGGCGAGCGTTGCCGCGGGCAGCACGAGCGCGGCCGCGAGCGCGGTCGCAAACGCAAGCCGCCTCACGGGCCGGCGAACGACGTCGAGAAGCCTGGGGCGAGACCGCGACCGGGAGAAGACCGCACTCGATAGGTGCCCGACGGCAGCGACTGCGCGAACGCCCACGTCCCGGAGGCGTCCGTCGTCGTCGTTGCGACCGTCGCCCACGTCGGGCCCGACTGCTGCTGCAGCTGCACCGGCGCGCCTGGCACAACCGGCTTTGACGTTCCCTCGACGCCCGACGTGGTGGCGGTCGCATCCACGCGCGGTGCCACGGCG
>JACDGR010000308.1 GCA_013821525.1 Actinomycetota bacterium | reverse complement strand
TCCCATCCGTCTCCTCCTCAAACGATGACCGCCAACGCGGACACCATTCGCCGGCCGGAAACGGGACCCTTCAACGAACCAACAAAGTCCTACTAGATGATTGATCGGTAATTCGGGTACTCGCGGCTGGTGTCCTGGATGCGGCGCAGCTCGGCCAGGTCGGGCTTGCACGTAGCCACCGCTATGCGCAGCGCCCGACCTGACTGACCTGCTTGATCCAGGCCATCCCCACGACTACCCGAATTACCAATCAACCATCTAGCGCGTCGCCGAGAGCGCCGCAAGCATGGCGTGTGCCACCGCATCGTCGACGTTCGTCGGCACTGGCTGCGGCCCGTCGGAGAAGCGCGAAGGGTCCCGCGCGAGCTCGCGCAGCGAGTGCGCCTGCAAGGCGAACCCGAGGTCCATCACCTGGATCTGGTTCCCGGTCGCAGCCGTCAGATTGAGCATCTCACCGCGACCGAGCAGCCTGACGCGCCCGTGACGCGACACCTGGTCGGTGACGCGCTCGCCCCGGCCGAGCGCAGTAGCATCGATCTCCGAGAAGTGGCCGGCGTTCGCGAGCAAGGCGTCGTCGCGGAGCAGCGCGAGCTCGGCAGCGCCGATCACGCCGGTCGTACCGGTGACCGTGATCACCACGTCAGCCTCGGGCAGCGCGGCCTGCAGCTCGCGGACGCGCATGCCGTCGAACGCAGCTTCGAGTGCGCGCACCGGGTCGCGTTCCACTACCAGCACTGTCGCGCCGTCCGCGCGCAGCGCACGCGCAACGCCGCGTCCGCAGGCGCCATAGCCGACGACACAGAACGTCGTCGCCGCGACGAGCAGGTTCGTCGCGCGCATGAATCCCTCGACGACCGTCGGGCCGACGCCGTAGGTGTTCTCGATCAGCCTCTTCAGGGGCGAGTCGTCGATCACGACGACCGGAAAGGGAACGCGCTCCGAGAGCTCTGCCTTGAGCCGGTTTGCACCGGAGGTCGTCTCCTCGGTTGCGGCCGTCACCGCGAGGCCGCGCGTCACCGTGCCTGCGATCAGGTCGGCGCCGTTGTCGAGCAGCACGTCGGGACCCCAGTCGAGGATCCGTTCGATCTGCGCGGCGTGGGCCGCTCCGTCGTCGGCGTTCGCAGCCCACACCGTGATTCCCTCGAGGCTGTCGAGGGCCGCGGCCGTGCCGTCATCGGTCGTCGCCGGGCTGCCGGTGAGTGCGATCTCACAGCCGCCCGCGAGCAGTACCTCGACGAGCACGGCCGTCTTCGGCTCGACGTGCAGGCACATCCCGAGCCGCCGGCCGGCAAGCGGGCGCTCGGCGGCGTATTCGGCGCGCAGCGCCGCGAGGAGCGGCATGTTGCTGCGCGTCCACGCGATCCTCTCGGCTCCGCTCCCCGTGCTCACGAGAGCGAGTCTAAAAAAAAAGAAGAGGGCGGTCCCGTAGGACCGCCCTCAACCCGGTTACCAGCTTGGACTTCGTAGAGGCGCTTCCGGCCTGGTCTGCAGGATCAGTGCAGACCATGCGGCGCGTTCACGCGAGTCCCCCACGCTGGCTAGGCGATTCCCCGTCAGGTCACGGGGACACACCTCTACGAGCTGGTACCTCCACTGCCCGTACTTGAAGTCTCCAACGCCGGACCACCTCCTTTCCGCGGTTGCCCCTAATCTAGCGAATCGGACAGGACGGATGCGGCGAATCTTCGCGCGTGCGCCACCATAGGCCTCGATGCAGCTCGTCTTCGTCCACGGTCTCTCGGCCTCCTCTCGCTGGTGGCGAGACGTCCTGCCCCTCCTCGGAGGCCGACGAGCCCGGCTGCTCGACCTGCCGCGCTTCGGGCAATCCTTCCGGCCGGAGCACGTCGTCGACTGGCTCGCGGGCGAGCTGGAGCCGGACGCCCCGGTCGTGCTCGTCGGGCACTCGCTCGGGGGTCTCGTCTGCGCGTCACTCGCTGCCGCGCGTCCCGACCTGGTTGAGGCGCTCGTCCTCGTTGCGCCCGTCGGCGCCCCGTCTGCCCGCTCGCTGCGCGCCTACGCGACCGGCCTCGCGCGGACGTTCATCGGAGCGCGACTGGGGTTGCTGCGAACGATCGCGGGGGACGCCATGCGGACTGGCCCGGAAGCCCTCCTCCTCGGCGCCCGGTTCGCAACCGAGACGAGCTTCGCCGGCCGCATCGGCGCTCCGACCTTGCTGATCTGGGGCGCGCGCGACAGCCTGATTCCCGTCGAGCTCGCCGCGGAATGGCAGCTGGCGATTCCCGGCTCGCGCCTCGAGGTGATCGACGGCGCAGCGCACGTGCCGATGGTCGAGACGCCGTTAGCGTTCGCCGAGCGACTGCTGCAGTTCCTCGACGATCTCGGCGACCACCGCGGGGTGTGACCAGTCGACCGCGTGTGCGGCGCCGTCGACGACGACCAGGCGGCCGTTGGCCGCAGCGGCAGCCGCCTGCTCGGCCCAGGCCTGTCCGCAGATCGGATCGCGACTGCCGCGGACGATCACGACGGGCGCATCGACCTCACCGAGTCGCTCGAGCATCGGGTGGCGCAGCATCGCGCGAGCGGCGCCGAGGATCTGGCGCGGCCCTCGGCGCGCGTAGTCGAGGAGCGCCACCGGCACGAGCGAGGGAAGCTCGCGATAGCTGTCGGCGAGCAGCCGGACGAACTGCTCCGGGATGCTCGGCGCGTCGGGGTCCCAGGTCGGCCCGGTCAGGACGAGGCCGCTGACCCGCTCGGGTGAGCGAACCGCGAGCTCCGTCGCGATCTGCGCGCCGAGCGAGTTTGCGACGAGCAGCGCCCGGGGCGCGACCGCAAGCGACAACGACGCCGTCAGCTCATCGAGCGAGGCGCCGCGCAGGTCGACAGCGACCGCATTGGGCAGCAGCGGCTGTAGCCGGCCGAAGTAGCGGTGAGAGAGGCCAAGCCCGTGCACGAGTGCGATCACCGGCGTGCCGCCGTTCGCTCCGCCTCAACCGCGTCCCGCACCCAGCACGCCGCGATGTGATCGTTGACGACGCCGCACGCTTGCATGGCGGCGTAGGCGGTCGTCGGGCCAACGAATCGAAAGCCTGCCTTGCGGAGCGCCTTGGAGAGTGCGGTCGACTCGGCCGTCGATCCCGGCGCGTCGCCGAGCGTGGTACGCACAGGCTGGGCGGCGGGCGCATGGCTCCAGAAGAGCTCCTGCAAGGGAGTACCTGCCTCGCGCAGCGCCAGCGTGCCGCGTGCGTTCGCGATCGTCGCCTCGATCTTGCCGCGGTGCCGCACGATCGAGGCGTCCTCGAGCAGACGTTGCACGTCGGTCTCACCGAACTCGGCGACACGCTCTGGCACGAAGCCCTCGAACGCCGCCCGGAACGACTCGCGCTTGCGCAGGATCGTGATCCACGAGAGCCCCGACTGGAAGCCTTCGAGACACAGGCGCTCGTAGACCCCGTGCTCCTCTGTCACGGGCCGACCCCATTCCTCGTCGTGGTAGGCGATGTACTGCGGGTCGGTGGTGGGCCAGCAGCGTTCTATGACGCGGCTTCCACGACCTCGACCCGAACGACGCCGTCCTCGACGCTCACGGGATAGGTCGCCACCCCCTCCGTCGCGGGCAGCGTCAGTGCGTTGCCGGTGTGCAGGTCGAACGTTGCGCCGTGGCGAGGGCAGATGACGCGACACGTCTCCTCGTCCCACTCGCCTTCGCACAGCGGGCCGTCGTCGTGGGAGCAGCGGTCCTCGAGCGCGAGCAGGTCACCGCTGCAGTTGTAGACGCCGATCGACGTCCAGCCGAGCGTGACGATCTTGACGGAGCCCGGGCCGAATTCCGCAAGCGGTGCGACGTCGATCTTGGGCAAGACGCGCGCCTAGCCGATCGTCAGGTCGTCGCCGAGGTTCGCCCACTCCGGCGGCAGAGGCGTGCCCTTCGCCTTGTGCAGGGCGACCTTCAGCACACCGAGCCCGAGAATCGCGCACTTGAGCCGGATCGGCGTCAGCGGGATCCCGATCTCCTCGAGCAGCTCCTCCTTCGGGAGCGCTGCGACATCGGTGGCGGTGCGGCCTTGCACGAGCTCGGTCAGCATCGAGGTCGCAGCCTGTGAGATCGCACAGCCGCGCCCCTCGAAGCCGATGCCCGCGATCGTCTCGCCGTCGTCGGCGAACCTGACGGAGATCGTCACCTCGTCACCGCAGAGGGGGTTCTGCCCCTCGGCCTGCGCGTCGGCGTCCTCGATCAACCCGTGCCCACGCGGCGACTTGTAGTGATCCAAAATCACTTCTCTATACATCTGCTCGAGTTCAGACATGCGGTTCGCTTCGCGATTGTCCCGCATGACTGAACTCGCCATTTCTGCCGGCTCCGGCAAGCCTACGCCGAGAATCACTC
>JACDGR010000307.1 GCA_013821525.1 Actinomycetota bacterium | reverse complement strand
ACGTAAGCTGGTGGTACAATACATTGCTCGCAAAAGAGCAAACGCTACCCGGTGAGTCACTTCGGCAGGCAGTCGACTAAGTACGAGCCAATAGAAAAAGCGGTACATCGCTGACGCGACCGTACCGCTCGGGGGCTGACCTCGCCTAGAGGTGGCGGTTCCTAAGGTGCGCGCGGACTGCTCTGTGCTCATCGGTCAGCCTAACTAACTAACTAACCCACGCCGCTGCCGCTGCCGCCGCCCACCGTAAAGGACATCGAGCGACGCGGAGCTGATCGTCGACTCGCACGTATCCGGGATCGTGATGTTGCCGTCTGCGTCGATGTTGAAGTGCTGACGTCGCGCCCGTGAGAGATCCCGTGAGCCTAGTGGCCACGTGTTAGGGAGCATCTCCGTTGATGGACAGGGGCAGATTTTGGGGCGGACTGGTTGATGTTCGACGGATCGGACGCCATCACGACAGGTGCAGGGTCACGGTCCGGCTTCTTGATGTAGAAGGATCGTCCGACTATCCGGATCTGGGCGTGGTGCTCGCCGAAACAGGTGACGTCGACGGTGCACTAACACCGCCGACGTCGTGCTCCGGGTCGGACCCTGTGACGAAGCCGACCCAGAGCAGATTACTCATCGTTCACGCCAAGCTCGACGTCAAGGGATGGATCGCGCGGCCACCTTCAGTCGAAGCAGCTCGTCCAGGGCGGTGCCCCCGGTGCGGTTGTGCGAGCCGACCGACGGGGTGCAGCCTGGGGCTGCATGGCCACGGGTTCCGTGACCGCGCGATCTACGGCCCGCAGGACGCCGAGGCGGCGCCGGAGAGGGCGTGGGTGCAGTGTCGTCGGTATCGGTGCGTCGTGTGCGTCGCGGTGATGCTGGTGGTGCCACGTGGGGTCTCGCCGCGGCGGCACTACAGCCTCGCGGCGATCGCGATGGCGATGACGTTGTGGGCGATCCTGGAGCTGCCGCCGGCACGAGTCCGCGAGCGGATCTGCGTATCTCCGAGCGTGGCGTGGGGCACGGAGTGGTCGACCCTTCGGCGATGGGCCCACGCGGGGCGTGCGCTCGTGGACCTGCCAGCCGTGATCACGTTGCGCGAGGTCGCCGCGCGCGTCGCGCAGATCGCGATCGGCCGCGCGCCACCGTCGCTGCGGACCGCGCCACAAGTGGCGCAAGCATTTGCTGGGGGCACGGCAATGGCTTGATGTCCATCGCGGTGCGCTCGTCGGAGACGACGGGCCCACCCACTTGGATCGTAGAGGGTGCTTGCCACCCCGTGACACCGATCGAGGTCGGCCCGGCACCCATCACCCGCCGCGGCCAAGGAGATCTTGTGTCCGACGATTCACTACGCCCACGCGATCATGCCGAGGCAATCGCACTGTTTCGCGCCGAGGTCATCGGCGCCCTCGCGCATCGCGAGTTCGTGCGCGGCGAGCTTCGCGCCGAGCTTCGCGCGCTCGCCAAGGTGCGATTTCGCCCTCCTGGTTCCACGTTCACGCGTTGCATCGCGCGGTCGACGCTGGAGCGCTGGGTCTACCTGTACCGAGCCGGTGGCCTGGTCGCCCTCAAGCCGCGCCCACGTTCCGACCGAGGGCGCGGGCGCGAGCTCACCCCCGCGCAGCGTGCGTTGCTCCTCGACATTCGCCGCGAGCACCCATCCGCGTCGGTGCCGCTGATTCTGCGCACGCTCGTCATCGACGGGCGGCTGCCGAAGGACGCGGTCTCCGAGACCACCGTTGCGCGCCTCTATCGCGAGGCTGGCCTGCCGCGCGGCGTCCGCCCCGAGGGTCACACGCGGTTGCGGTGGCAGGCCGAGCATCCCGGCTCGCTGTTTCACGGCGACGTCTGCCATGGCGCGGCGCTCCACATCGGCGGGACGACGCGTCCGCTCAGGATCCACGCGCTGATGGACGACGCGGCGCGGTATGTGGTCGCCCTCGAGGCCCACCATACCGAGCGCGAGGCCGACATGCTCGGCCTCTTCCTCGCCACGCTGCGTCGACACGGTGCCCCCGACGGCCTCTACCTCGACAATGGGGCCACATACCGTGGCGAGGCGTTGCGCATCGGCTGCGAGCGGCTGGGCGTCACACTGATCCACGCGCGGCCCTACGACGCACCGGCGCGCGGGAAGATGGAGCGGTTCTGGAGGACGTTGCGCGAAGGCTGCCTCGACCACCTCGGCACGATGACCTCGCTGCACGACGTGCAAGCGCGGCTGCTCGCGTTCCTCGACGAGCAGTATCACAAGACGCCGCACGGCGGCCTGGTCGGCAAGACGCCGGCAGAGGTCTGGGCCAGTGCGCGGACGCGCATCGTCAAGGAGTCCGAGCTCACGACCGCGCTCACGATTCGCGCGCGCCGACGCGTTCGCAAGGACGGCACCATCGATATCGCCGGTGTGCCGTGGCAGCTCGACCAGAGCTTCCTCTCCGGTTGCGTCGTCGTCATCGCCGTCGACATGACCGGCGCAGCGGAGCCTGTCGTCGAGCATGACGGTCGCCACTACGTGCTTCGCCCGGTCGACGCGGTTGCCGCCGGAAAGACACGCCGCAAGCGCCCCGCACCCGATCCCGACGACACCGAGGACGCCGTGCCGTTCGATCCGGCTGGCGCACTCCTCGACCGACTCGTGGGGCGACCACCACGTCATCGCACACCCGAGGAGGATTGATCATGGCCACCCCTTATCTCGCGCACTTCGCGCTCAACGCTCCGCCGTTTTCGAAAGAAGTTTCCGACGGTGACTTGTGGCTGCCGTCGTCCAAGCAGGCCGTCGTCGACACGCTGCTCGACGCGCTGACCGAGCACGCGTCGGTCGTCCTCGTCGGCGAGCCCGGCGTCGGCAAGACCTGTGTCCTCCGCGCGCTCCGCCACCGCATCCCGGCCGCTGGCTTCAGACTCACCTACCACCACAACGCCACGCTCGGTCGCCGCGACTTCTACCGCCAGCTCTGCGTCGCGCTCGGCCTCGCGCCCGCCGCGACCGCCGGCAGCCTGTTCTACGCCGTCAGTCGCCACGTCGAGGAGCGCGCCGAGGAGCGCATCCACCCGGTCTTCCTGATTGACGAGGCACACCTCCTCCACCAAGACACGCTCGACCACCTGCACATCTTGCTCAACTACGCGTGGGACAGCCGCGCGTTGCTCTCGCTGATCCTCGTCGGGCTGCCCGAGCTTCGCGAGCGCCTCGCGCTCCGCCGCAATCGCTCGCTCTACTCGCGCATTCACCACCGGCTCGAAGTCAGCTCGCTCACGCCCGACGACACGACCGAGTACCTCCGCCTCCGCATGGAGCGCGCCGGGTGCACCCGCGAGGTCTTTGCTTCCGACGCCACCGTCCTGCTCCACGAGGCCACCGTCGGGGCGATGCGTGACCTCGATCGCCTCGCCGCGGCTGCGCTACGCGAGACGGCGCGCAAGAAGCGCAAGCTCGTCGAGCGCGATGTCGTCTCGCACGTCATCGAGGCCGACACCAGGGAGCGCGAGCGATGAGCGTTCAGATCCCGTCGTTCGACGAACTCGCCCGTGTGTCGGAGGGTGACCTCGCCGAACACCAGGTCGCTGCCCTGACCGCCCTCGAAGCCGCCGTCATCATCATCTCGCGCTCGATCGTCGCTACCTATCCTCCGGTGCATCGCCTGCCGCAGGCCCGCGAATCCCATCGTCGTGCGGTCAGCATTCATTTGATCCACGGCGATCCGGATCCCGACGACCGTCCGTTCTGATCTGACCGCCGGATCGACATCAGCCGCTGCTCGCAAGGTCGCGCACTGGTTGATGTCCATCGCTCGTCTGCCGCATCCCCGGCGTCACTCGATGTCCATCACTCAGGTGGTCACAACCGCCATCAACAGGGGCGCTCCGTAACAGCGACCGACTCGATGAATGAGCTCTCCGGCGAGAACGCGAGCTCGCGCGCGGTCCGAGTGGGGTTGGATCGAATCGCGACGACGAACGTACGGCGGTACGCGTCGACGGCAACGCGTCCGCGAGCCGGGTGTCGGCGGATCGATCGTGGTCACGCGGGTGCGCTCCGGTGGTCGCGTTGTCCAGCGTGCGTCTGTCGACGATGGGTGCGACCAACTCGATGAATTAGCTCTTGGGCGAGAATGCGAGCTCGCGTGCGGTCCGAGTGGGGTTGGATCGAATCGCGACGACGAACGCTACGGCGGTACGCGCCGACGGCAACGCGTCCGCGAGCCGGTGTCGGCGGATCGATCGTGGTCACGCGGGTGCGTTCCGGCGGTCGCATCGTCCGGCGCGCGGTCTGCCGACGATGGGTGAGACCGACTCGATGGCTGACTTTTCGGCGAGACCGCGAGCTCGCGCGCGGTCCGAGTTGTGTGGGTAGGAT
>JACDGR010000306.1 GCA_013821525.1 Actinomycetota bacterium | reverse complement strand
ATCCTTCGCGGTCGGATAGCTGGCCGGAGTGGATGGGCGTCGAGACGGCGGCGCGGTACCTCGACGTGTCGCCGCAGCGGCTCCGCAAGCTGGTCGCGGCCGGGTCGATCCCTCACGTGCAGGAGGGGCCGGGCTGCCGGGTGTTCTTTGGGCGCGCTGACCTTGACCGCTGGATGCGAGCGGGGGCCGCGTGACCTCGCACGGTTCTCGCACGACTCCGGGACGCCAGTCGCCATGCGGTGTTCAGCGCCGTCCTTCGCCCTTGCAGCGAAGGGTCGATGGGCGTACTGTGTGGGGACAGACAACGCTAATGGGCGGGCACCGCTTCAACGGCCCCGCCCCGGCAAGGAGGTACTAGCTCCATGCGTGAAGGATCTTCTCAGAGTGCCGTGCGCGTACGTGTCGAGCGTGGCATCTACGGGCGCGCGACGAAGGACGGGGCGACGCGGTACGAGGTCGCGTACCTCGACACTGCCGGACGGCAGCGGTGGCGCACCGTCGCCAAGTTGCACGAGGCGCGCAAGCTGCGCGCCGACCTCGTGTCGAAGGTGGGTCGTGGCGAGGTCATCCCGTCCACGACCGCGACCTTCGCCGAGCTTGCCGAGGAGTGGTACGCCGCGAAGGCGGCGCGCGTTCGCGCCCGGACGGCGGACTACTACCGGCAGGCGCTCGACCACGTGCTGCTCCCCCGCTTCGGTCGCCTGCGGATCGCAGCCATCGACGCTGACGCCGTGTCGAGGCTGACCCGCGACCTTGAACGCGAGGGGCTGCACGCCATCGACCCGGAGAGGCCGGTACGCCCTCTCGGCTGCTCTAGCGTCGTGAACTACTTGAAGCCGCTACAGGGCGTCTGCGCGCTCGCGGTGCGCAGACGGCTGATCCCTGCGTCGCCGTTCTCGGTGCTGACTGACGACGACCGCCCGATGCGGGCTGAGCGTGAGAAGCCGCACGAGTGGTCGGAGGACGACGTGGAGGCGCTGCTCGCGGCGTCGTCGCGGCTCGCGGGTCAACGCGAGTCCAAGTACGACTACACGCCGCTACTGCGGCTCGTGGCGACGCTCGGGCTTCGCAAGGGCGAGGCGCTCGGGCTGCGCTGGGAGGACTTCGATCGGGAGGCGGGCGTTCTGCATGTTCGTCGTCAGTGGGGGCCGCAGGGCGTCTACGGGCCGACGAAGACGGAGGCCGGGGTGCGTCGGATCGCGCTACCGGCGGGTCTGCGTGACGACCTGATCGCGCTGAGGCTGAGCAGCGACTTCTCGCTCGATGAGCATCCGCTGTTCGTGTCGAGCATCCGCTGTTCGTGTCGCTTTCGGGGACGCCGCTCGGGCATCGCAACGTGTCGCGGCGTGGCTTTGAGCCTGCCCGTGATCTGGCGGGGCTGCCGTCGTCGCTGACGTTCCACGATCTGCGCCACGCGGCGGCGTCCCGGCTGATCGGGGCGCGCCTCGACCCGGTGACGGTCGCGACGGTGCTCGGGCACGAGGATCCGACGGTCACGCTGCGGGTGTACGCCCATCTGTGGGATCGGGAGCGAACAGACGAGGCGGTACGGCTCGCGTTCGCGGGTGGCCGCTCGTGACCCGCGGCCGGATCGAGAACCATGCGAGATTCGTGCGAGGTAGAGGCGGCGACAGACGGCGCACGGCCCGCGCGTCAACGCAGCCGATTCTGGGCAGCGGTGCCGTTTCCGGTATCACGCGGCTACAGGTGGCGAACGTCGCTCGCGCCTCCGGAGCGAAAGGTCGCTGGTTCGATTCCAGCCGGGCGCACTACGCTAGAAAACCACAAGCTGGGATGTCCGGATCTGCCTCTGGTGACGTCGAGCGTCACGGCCGAGATACGTGCGAGCGATCTAGCCGACATGGCCTTCGTATTGGGGCAGCTCGTCGCGAATCTTCTCCCACTGCGCCATTGAGCCTACGAAGATGTGATGGCTGGGGAGCTGGGTTGGCACATCCACGAGTGAACCGTACGTGACGTGCGCCCACTTCCCATTGCGGACAATCGAGTACAGAAGGGCTTCGTGGCCGTCTACCGCAACGTGATGATTGGATTCGACGAGCTCTCCACCGCCCGGGAACGCCGAGAGACACAAGGGTGGCTCCGCACGCGTTGAGCTCCGACGGGATCCCTGGCGGCCGGTGATCCCTCGTTCGAGCCACTCCACACGGCGGGCGTTTTCAGCCTGAGGGTCGGTGGCCGTTGCCTCTCCTCCGGAGCACGATGCGCGAGATGGCACTGCTCTTCACCTCGGCGCTCTTCGTCGGCACAGGCACGATCGGCGCCTGGATCCACCTGCGGGTTCGGAGGGTCGCCGCCGCTCCCGTGCTGGCGGCGCTCATCGTCTCCGGTATCTCGACCGAGCTCCTGTCGGTTGCGCCGATCAGAACCGGCTCGTACTCGGCCATCTACACCACCGTCTTCGCTGAGCTCTTTCCGCTGCTCGTGATCCTGTGGCTGAGCCTGATCTCGCTGCTCGGCGCCGCGCGCGGCGCTTCACGCTGAGGCGTTCACCACCGTGGTTGTCACCACCGCCAGCCGAAGACGGCCGCGAAGCCTGCTCCGAGGGCAGCGATCGAGATCGCTAGTGCCGTTTTCAACATAGCCTGTTATCGGCTCTAGGAGGCTTTCGCTAAACAGTCAGTCGCATCACGGTCTCGAGGCACGAGCCAGGCCGCGATCAGCGACACCATCGGTGACTCTGCGCCCCGAAGGTCGCCGGCAGGCAGCGTCGACAACTTGTCGGCGGGGCCTGCGGTGCCTCCGAGCGGGCCGTGAGACCGCCCCTGCTCGATTCGCCTGCGGAGCGCCTCGCTTCCCTTCGCATCCATTGCCTCACCCAAACGGCACCGCGGACGCCGCGCCACACCCGAAAGTCTGGCTCTGGGCCTCGGCGTTCGGTCTGCACAGCAGGGCGCCGGTCAGCGCCGGGCGCGCCACTCGTCCTCGGTCGTCAGTCGGCCATGCTTGCGCGCGTCGACCACGCATTCGGGGTGGGCGTGCCGGCGTTTCGACACGTCGCCCTCGGGAGCCACCAAGGCATGCTCGCTCGTCGCATGCAACATCCCGTCGCAGAACGGGCACACGTAGCTCGCGGGCTTCAGGCTCTGCGCCGGCCGAAGCGTCCACCAGCGGGCTTCCATTCCGGTGACAGTAGCGCCCTGCCCGCGCGAGCCCGGGCGGGAAAGGAGGCTAAGATGGCGAACATGCCCGCGTTGACGATGACCGAGGATCCACTCAGTACCGATGCAAGGCCTCTAGATGCCCAGCCTGCCTCGCATCCGGCGTGCTCGCACGCGCGATACGGTCGTCGCCGTCTCGGCGCCGCCGTCTCCTCCCGCTGAGCTCAGCGCAGCCAGTCTCACCTGGATTCATCTCGACGCGCCGTCGCTGACGCACGCGCAGCAGCTCGCCAACCGGTTTGGCTGGCATCCGCTCGACGTCGAGGACGTGCTCTCGAAGCGCCAGCGGCCAAAGATCGACGACTACGCCGACGAGGGCTACCTCTTCGGCGTTCTCCACTTTCCCGTCTACGACCGGGCGATCCAGCGGCTGAACGCCGCCGAGCTCGACGTATTCGTCGGGCCCGACTACCTCGTGACGCTCCCGAGCGTGGAGCTCCTGCCCGTGACTCGGCTCTTCCGGCGCTGTGAAGAGGATGAGGCGTTTCGCGAGCAGCTCCTCTCGAAGGGCTCGGGACGACTGCTCTACGAGGTGCTCGACGACCTCTTCGACTACTGCTTCCCGATCCTCGACAAGATCGGCTACAAGCTCGACTCGCTCGAGGACGACGTCTTCGAGGGCAGGTCGTTCGAGGTCGTTCGCGACATCTCGAACGTCAAGCAGGAGATCATCAGCTATCGAAAGATCATCAAGCCGGAGCGTTCGACGCTGCGACTGCTCGAGCGTCATGTCGAGCGTTTCCTGCCCGAGGAACTCGATCTCTACTTCGACGACATCGTCGACGCGGCCGAGCGCATCTGGGACATCCTCGACAACTACAAAGAGGTCGTCGAGGCGCTGGAGGACACGAACGAGTCCGTGATCTCGCATCGCCAGAACGACGTACTGCGGGTGCTGACCGTCTTCTCAGTCGTCCTGCTGCCGCTGACCTTGATCACGGGCTTCTTCGGGATGAACGTTCACTTCCCGGGCTTCGACACCGTCTGGGCGTTCTGGGTGATCTTCGTCGGGATGGTCGTGACGCTGGTCGGTCTCCTCGCGTTCTTCCGGATCAAGCGCTGGCTCTAGTAGGACTTTGTTACTCACGGCGTGGGACGAGGACGAGTTGCTCAAGATCGACGGTCTGGTTGCAGGTGAGGCAGCGGCCGGCCCAGCAGCGCAGGACAGGCTGCAGCAGCAGCACGGTCTG
>JACDGR010000305.1 GCA_013821525.1 Actinomycetota bacterium | reverse complement strand
CCGCTCAGCTGGCCGGCGACCCCGGTCTCGACCAAGATGCGCTGCGCGCGCTGGCCAAGCGGCACGAGGTCGGCTTCCACACCCTGGCGCACGACCGCCTCGTCTCACTCGCAGACGACCAGCTGTCCGCTGCGCTCGCCGTCGGACGCGACGAGCTCGAGGCGGCGGTCGGTCGTTCGGTGACGACGATTGCCTATCCGCATGGAGCGGCCGACGAGCGGGTCGCCGCGGCTGCGCGCTCGGCTGGTTACGCAATCGGCTTCGCGGGCGGAAACCGCGCGGCGTCGGCCGAGGACGGCCGGTTGCTCGTCCCGCGCCTCGACCCCTGGCACCGCTCGCTCGGCACCTTCGCGATCACGCTCGCCACCGCGGTCATCGAGGCGGCGGGGCCGCCGCGCTGACGAGAAGCCGTCGCGACTCACCACCGATGTGCACCTGGCACTCGGCCTCGCGAGCATCGGCGGCGGGAGCATCGCCGCCCGCGATCACGATCGCCCACCACACGTCCTCGGCGGAGATGCGCACCACGAGGCCCTCGTCGGCGAGCAGCCTGGCGGGAGTTGCAGAGGCAATCGCCGCGACGAGATCTTTCGCGTCGGACCAGTCGGTCGCGGTCGGAGCCTCTGCGCGAACGACGCCGTCCCAGCTCTGCGCGGCGCGGGCATCGGCGGGCTCGCGCAGCAGGAGCCGCAGGTCGCGCTCTGCTTCCGAGCGGTCGAGCGACCCGTGCACGCGAAAACCGCCTCCCGTCCACCGGCGGTAGCGCGCCTTCGCGCGCGCTGCGTGCGTACTGACGCGGCGCACGCCGCGTGTCGTACGCCTGAGCCCGTAGCGCGCACGAGGATCGGAGGCGATGATCACGAGAAACGGGCCGAGCCCGCATTGCTGCTCCTTGTCCGAGCCTGACGGCAAGGCCTGGCCGTACAGCCGGGTGAGATTGCGAGAGAACAGCTCTGGCGGCCACGACACCTCGACGACATCGTGGACGGCGAAGTGGCGCTTCAGATCGGCGAGGATGCGCTGCTCTGCGGGGCGTGCGGTCTCCCAGAGAATGAAGACGCACGGCTCAGTCATGCCTCGAGCAATCCCTCCCAACGCGCCCAGGCCTCGGTCAGGCGCAGGCCGTCGGCGAGGCCGAACGCGGGGGCATACCCGAGCAGCTCGCGTGCCTTGTCGATGCGCACCTTTGCCGTGCTCGAGAGGAAATCGATCACCTGAGGCTTGAACGGAGCGAGCGGCAGCTCCTCAGACGCGCGTTCAGCCGGATCGCTTCGGTCGTTCCAGCGTTCAGGCGCGAAGAACGCCGCAGGCAGCAGCCGCTCGGCAAGCCGGCGGATCAGCACACCCTCGCGCGTCGACAGGAGCTCGTCTCGGAGGAGAGCATCTCCGCGGATCGCGCGGAGCGTTTGCGGCACGAGCCAGGCGCGGCGCGAGGCGCTCTTCCACGCGGCGAGCGCTTCGTCAGCTGACAGCGGCACCGTGTGCGACACGCCCAGCATCCGCTCGAACCCGCCGAAGAACTCCGCCCAGGTCGGATGCTCCGCGCCGGAGATCAGGAAGCTCTCTCCCACGGCCCGTTCGCTCGTCGCAGCGAGCATCATCGCGGTGACGAGATCGTCGACGTAGACCGCGTTGCAGATGCCTGTGCCACCGTTGATCAGAGGGATGCGCGTTGTCCGAAGCTCCTCGAGGATCTCCCGTCCGTAGACCCCTGCCTGTGGGCCGTAGACGACGGTCGGCTGGACGATCGTCACAGGCACGCGTGACGCGTAGCTGCGGGCGACATCCTCGCCTGCGCGCTTGGCGTCCGCGTAGGGATCGGGAGCGCCTCCCCGCGGCGCAAGCTCGTCGAGCTCGCCCGCCGCAGGAACGTCGTAGACGACGACCGTGCTCGTGTGGACGAAGCGCTGCGTCTCACCCGACGCGGCCGACGCCTCGAGCAGGTTGCGCGTTCCTTCGACGTCAATCTCGCGACGGTCGCGTTCGCTGCCGTCGATACCGCGCACGCAGTGGAAGACGAACTCGCAACCGCGCGTTGCGGCCGCAAGCGATGCGGGGTCGCGGACGTCACCGACCGCGATCTCGACCGGCAGACGCGAGAGCGGTGCTGCGCGCCCGACCCGTCGAACGAGGACGCGCACCTCTGCGCCACACTCGACGACGAGTCGTTCGGCCAATCGTGCTCCGATGAATCCCGACGCGCCGGTGACGAGAACCTGTCGTCCAGCGAGCCGCTCCGTCGTGCTCACGCTGTCTCCTCGAGACCGGAATACGCTTCGGGCCAGTCCCAGGCTCGCCGCAGAGGCGTGCGCAGCCCGTAACAGCGTTCGACGAGCTCGACCACGCGGCGACCCTCCGAGACCGGTACGAGCGGCTCGCCCCCCGAGCGGACGGCGCGTGCGAAGTCGGCAAGCTGGCGGCCGAACACGGTGCGCAGCGGCGCGGCGTCGAACAGCGTGTCCGGCACGCCTCCCGCGAGGGTTCCCCCGCCGGGCAGCGTGATCCGGATCACGGCCGGCTCGAAGATCCCGATCTCGACCGTCGCGTGCTCACACCGGACGATCGTCGTGTCGCGCATCGGGCGGAGCCGCGTCAGCTGAACGCCGACGGGCGCGCCAGAGGTTGTCTCGAGCGAGAGCTCGCATTCCGTCTCGACGCCCGCGACGGTGTCGTCGGCATACGCACGCGCCGTCAGCTCGCCGAGCCACCAGCCGAGCAGGTCGAGCATGTGCACGCCGAAGTCGATCAGCACGCCGCCGCCCGATTCCTCGCGCGAGTAGACGTACGCGGACGCGTACGGCCACCGGCCGGCGGCACTCTGCAACAGCTCAGCGCTCTGGATCTCTCCGAGCAGGCCACCCGAGAAGAGCTCGCGCGCGACCGAGGCGACCGGGAAGTGGCGGAAGTCGTGCCCGACGGCGATCACCACGCCGGCAGAGCGCGCCGCAGCCGCGATCACGTCGCATTCGGCTGCGGTTCGCGCGAGTGGCTTCTCGACCAGCACGTGCACCCCTGCGGCCGCGAGGTCGCACGCGATCGGTGCGTGCAGCCGGTTGGGAGCGGCGACGATCGCCACGTCGACCACGCCGACGAGCTCGCGGTGATCCGCGTACACACGAGGGTTGCCGTTCGCTCGGCCGAGCGAGGTGGCCCGGTCTGTCGCAGGATCGGCGAGCGCAACGAGCTCGACGTCGCCGGAGGCAGCGATCGCCGGGAGGTGGTACAGCTCGGTCACTGCTCCACAGCCGACGATTCCGAGGCGGAGGGGTTTCATGGCTGGAGTATCGCCATCTTCAGCGTGCGATCCGGCGAAACACGCGCGTGCCGCGATCCTGCCCGAGCAGGCGGTAGCGGCGCGGACGTGCGCGCGCCCAGCGGTCGAATGCGCTGCCGCTGCCGACAAACAGGTAGGCGGGCTCTCGCCCGCTGAGCCGCTTGTCGACGGACGTCTCGTCACCCGGGTTCAGGAGGACCACGTGCCGCTCGAGGCGCGCTCCGAAGAGCGGGTAGAGAAAGCGGATCTGCGGCGCCTGGAACTCGACGCCGATCGTCGCACGAGGCGAGACGTCGTCAACCCATGCGAACTCGTGGAAGAACAGGTTGCCAACGGTGCGCTGCCGGCCGGGGTGCGCGGCAAGTGAGATCAGGTCGCCGGTGCCGAGGCGGCGCCCGTAGCCTGCGGGGTCGACGCGCCGTGTCGCGAGCGCAGCGCCAGCGAGCGACAGCACGACGATCGCGGTCGCGAAGGTCCGGCGACGCCAATCGTCCGGGACACGTTCGAGCATTGCAACGACGGCGATCACACCGAGACCTGCGAGGTACATCGTGAAGCGCGACCACCAGCGGTACGGCAGAACCGCGAACGCTGCCGCCGCGGGAAGGAGAACGCTCACGACGAGGTCGGGCCTGCGCCTGAGGGCGAACAGGCTCGCGAGGCCGAGCGAGGGCCACCCGAGCCAGCTCCAGAGCGGGCCGAGGCCGCCGCTTCGCTCCTCGTAGGAGAGATCGGAACGGGCCCAGAAGGTCACGTCGCTCCACCACGACCGCAAGACCTCGCTGACCGGATTGCGCGGCCCGCCCGGTGAGACGGTCAGGTAGTCGTGCAGCGAGGCCTGCCCTTTGAAGAGCTCGACGCCGAGCGCGCGAACCTCGAACGGCGCAACCGGGTTTCCGACCTGGATCCAGTTGCGCGCGTACCACCAACCGCCCGTGACCAGGATCGCGCCGAGCAGCGCACCGCTCGCCGCTCCGGCGAACCTCTTCGGGAGGCGACCGCGTCGCACGGAGAGCGCCAGCTGCGCGAGCACCGGAACCGCGACGGCTGCGGCGAGCACGCTGCCGTTCGTCTTCATGCCGAGCGCAAGGCCGGCTGCGATGCCTGCAAGC
>JACDGR010000304.1 GCA_013821525.1 Actinomycetota bacterium | reverse complement strand
GAGGACGTTCTTGCCTTCGCGCAATGCCGTGTCGACGAGCAGCGACACGTCGCCGACGTACGGCGCAAGCTGCTCGGCATACGCCGCGTAGCGCGACCACATCTCCTCGAGATCAAACGGCTCGACCTCGTAGACGCGCTCGAGCCAGACGTTCTTCTCGGCGAGCGCTACCTCGATCTTCTGGCGCAGGATCTTCGGGTCGAGGACGTCCTGGACGCGAATCCCGATGCGTGAGGCCTTGTCCGCATAGGCCGGGCCGATGCCGCGCCGCGTCGTGCCGATCTGCAGATTGCCCAGCCGGCGCTCGGATGCCTGGTCGATCGCGACGTGCCACGGCATGATCAGGTGCGCGTTGCCGGAGACGACGACGACCGAGGGGTCGACGCCCCGAGCCTCCAGATCCGTGAGCTCCTCGAGCAGCACCTGCGGGTCGACGACGCAGCCGGCGCCGATCACCGAGGCCTTGCCGGAGATGACGCCGCTCGGCGTCTGGCGGATCTTGAACGTCTCCTCGCCGACGACGATCGTGTGCCCGGCATTGGGCCCGCCCTGGTAGCGGCACACGACGTCCGATTGCTGGGCGAGCAGGTCGACGATCTTGCCCTTGCCTTCGTCCCCCCACTGCGCCCCGACGATCACGGTCGATGGCACGGAGGCAGTCTAGTCCGCCCCGCTGCCGGCGCCGCCGTGGCGAGACCAGCCATGTCCCGGGGACAGACCCCAGAGCGTGTCCGTTCGGGACGCGTGTCGAGTAGAGATGTCCCGGGGACAGTCCCCGGGACATGGCCGTTTTGGCCGCGCGGCGGCTCCGGGTCGGCCGGCGACGAGCAGTCCGGGCCGCCCTCGGGCGCTAGTGGAGGACGAGCGGCCGCGCGATGCGGTGCATCACGATGCGATGGCCGCGGCGGCACGTGGTGAAGCCGACGTCAGCGTCGGGGCGCAGCGTTCCGTGCACGAGCAGCGACTCGGCTGCGAGCGACTCGCGCAGCAGCAGGCACGCCTCGCACGGTTCGTCGAAGGACGCCGTCTCCGGACCGAGCCAGACGTGCTGCCGCTCGATCATGCGAGCTGTAGCTGCCGGCCGTCGGAGCGGGTCAGCGAGCTTGGACGCTGGACGCGCCGCAACACGATCTGATGGCCCGCAGCACACTGCGCAACGGCCGTCTCGGCCTCCGGGGCGATCGTGCCGCGCACGCTGGCGCCCGCAAGCGCGTCGGAGAAGAGCACACCTGCGATCCGAGCCGCCTCGAGGCACGGCTCGCACAGGCAGGCGAACGACTTCGCCGACGGCGCGATCCAGACCGTCGTCGTCACGACGCCGCCGCCAGGTCTGCGAACTTCGCGTAGCGCTTCTGGAAGGCGAGCTTCTCGATGCCGGTCGCGCCGTTGCGGTGCTTTGCCAGCAGGAGCTCCGCGATCCCGGCCGACTCGGTCTCTTCCGGGTTGTAGTACTCGTCGCGGTAGACGAACATCACGAGGTCTGCATCTTGCTCGATCGAGCCCGACTCACGCAGGTCGGAGAGGATCGGCCGCTTGTCGTGACGCTGCTCGACGGCGCGCGAGAGCTGGGAGAGGGCGATGATCGGCACGTCGAGGTCGCGCGCGAGCACCTTCAGGGCGCGCGAGATCTGCGACACCTCCTGCACCCGGTTCTCGACGTTCGTGCCGGAGGTCATCAGCTGGAGATAGTCGATGATCACGAGACCGAGGTTCGGTTGCTTCATCTTCAGTCGCCGCAGCTTCGACCGGATCTCCATCATCGTGATCGAGCCGGTGTCGTCGACGTAGATCGGCGCCTTCGCGAGCTTGTCGCAGGCGGCCGTCAGTCGCGGCCAGTCGTCGACGGCGAGCTTGCCGGTACGCAGCCGCTGCGACTCGACCTTCCCCTCGGCGCACATCAGGCGCTGGGTCACCTCGGACTTCGACATCTCGAGGGTGAACAGCGCAACCGGGATGTCGTGACGGACCGCGACGTTCGACGCCATGCAGAGCGCGAGCGCCGACTTACCCATCGAGGGACGTGCCGCGATGATGATCAGGTTGCCCGGCTGGAACCCGGACGTGAGGCGGTCGAGGTCGCGGAAGCCCGCCGGCGTGCCGGTGATGTCGCTGCCGGCCTCGTAGAGCTTGGTGATCGTCTCGAACGACTCCTTGAGCAGGTCGTCGATGTGCGCGAACTCGCTCGAGACCCGGGACTGCGAGAGGTTGAAGACGATCGACTCGGCGCGGTCGACGAGCTCGACCGTCTCGCCCGGACGGTCGAAGCCCAGGCGCGCGATGTCGTTGCCGGCCCGGATCAACCCGCGCAACGTCGCCATCTCGCTGACGATGCGCGCGTAGTGCGCTGCGTTCGAGGCTGCGGGCACGAGCGTCGCGAGCTCGTGGATGCGCTCCGCACCGCCTGCTGCGTCGAGCGTCGAGGAGCGGTCGAGCTCGTCGACGACCGTGATTGCATCGACTGGCTCGCCCTTCGCGTAGAGCGCCAGGATCGCCTTGTAGATCTGGCCGTGACTCTCGCGGTAGAAGTCCGCGGCGCTCAGGTTCGACGCCTCTGTGACCGCGCCGATCGCGAGCGGCGAGAGCATCATCGCGCCGAGGACGGACTCCTCGGCATCGAGGTTCTGCGGCGGGACGGGCGCGGTTGCGAAGGCCGGGGCGGACGTGCTGGCGGGCTGAGCCATACGGCCTGTAGTAGAGCCGTCATCCCGGGCGGGCGAAAGGGTGTGGAGATCGTTCGGATCGGTCTGAAAGACCTTCGCCATGCAGGGAGTATAGAACGTCTGTTCGTCTCAGGGTAGTGGACGAAACAGACGGTCTTTGCGGGAGTTTTCACCCGAGATCCACAGGATTTCACCGCCTGGGGATAACCGGCGCGCGGTTTGTCCCCAGGGCGGTGGAGAGCCTGTGGAAGGTCTAGATCGGAGCGTCGGCGAGAGCGTCCGCCGACCCGGCGGGCTCGTCAGCCGGTCTCTGCGTAGCGTCCTCGACGAACTCGTCGATCTCCTGCGGGCCTTCGCCGGCGGCCTCCGCGGCAGCCTTCGCCGTCGCGATGTCCTGAGCCTCCATCTCGGCGAGCTCCGCCTCCGGGGGCAGGTCCTCGCCCTCGGGGGCGACGATCAGCTTCAGCTCGGCGACGACGTCGGGGAAGACCTCGAAGGCGACCGTGTACCGGCCGATGCGCTTGATCGTGTCCATCCGCAGCTTGCGACGATCAACGCGCATCTTCTCCGTCTCCCACAGCCGGTCGGCGAGGTTCGTTGCCGTGACGGAGCCGAAGAGCACCCCGGTTGGGCCGGCGGTGACGTCAAAGCGCAGCTCGTTTCGCTCGAGGCGGTCCGCGATCGCGCGCGCCTCGTCGGAGGATTTCGCCTCGTGGCGCGCATGCTGGGCCTGCCGTTTCCCGAGCTCACGCACGAGGCCCGGCGTCGCGACCTCCGCGAGCCCGCGCGGGAGCAGGAAGTTGCGCGCATAGCCGCGCGCCACGTTCACCACCTCGCCCCGGAGGCCGAGCTTGTCGACGTCTTGCTTGAGAACGACTTCCATCGCCATCTACTTGTCGCCGACGTAGGTGAGGAGGGCGAGCTCGCGCGCGCGCTTGACGGCGACCGCGACCTGGCGCTGGTGGCGCCGGCATGCCCCGCTGATGCGACGGTTGCGGATCTTCCCCTTCTCCGACACGTAGCGGCGAAGCTCGTTGATGTTCTTGTAGTCGACCTCGTCGATCTTCGACTTGCAGAAGAAGCAGCTCTTGCGGCGCCCCGGCCCGGCCGGCGCGTTGCGCTTCCCTCTGCTGCCGCTGCGTTCGCGGTCGGAATTTCCCTTCGGTGCCGCCATATCTCTCCTTAGAACGTAAAGGTGCTCAGAACGGGATGTCGTCGTCTGAGCCCTGGAAGTCGGCGTCGGAACCGCCCGACGCGCCCGCGGGCACGAACTGGTTGCCGCCGCTGCTCTCGCCGCCGCCGTCGCGGCCGCCGAGGAACTGGACGCTGTCGGCGATGATCTCGACCGCCTGGCGCTTGGTGCCGTCCTGCGCGTCCCACTCACGCCATTCGAGGCGTCCGTCGATCGCGACCGGCCTCCCCTTCGCGAGGTACTGCGCACAGCTCTCGCCCTGGTTGCCCCAGACCGTGATGTCGAAGTAGTTCGGCTTCTCGGTCCACTGACCGCTCGTCGAGTCCTTGCGGCGCGTGTTGACGGCGATGCGCAGGCTGCAGACCGCCATGCCTGACGGCGTGTGGCGCAGCTCGGGATCGCGGGTCAGGTTGCCCACGAGTACGACGCGATTGATGTTGGCTGCCATATCTTTTCGCTCCTCTTCCGACGGGTCGCCCCAGGCTACTCCGCGGCACCGTCGCTGTCATCGGCTGCTCCGGACGAGGCTGCGGCGGCCGCGACGGGC